>JAGCUM010000220.1 GCA_017962865.1 Spirochaetales bacterium | reverse complement strand
GTTAACTGGAAGCATGATTGAAAGGCCCCGAATCCGGGGCCTTTTATTGTCTGAGAGTATCAATTCGAATCAGTGTCTGATCAGTTTGCCGTCTTTGAATTCAAGGATCTTGGTCATTCTTATTCCGGCGGTTATGGTATCTGATGCAGGCTTGTAGACCGTGTAGACCTTGATCGTGAAACCATCATACAGGGCAGTGACGAGGTATTCCTTTCCGAGGTACTCGCATCTTGTGATCTTCGCATTCTCGAATCTCAGATGAGGGAAGAACTCGGGGAAGGGAAGGCCCGGCATATCGTTGACGACCATGTCCTCGGGTCTGAAGAGCAACCTGTGCTCGGGACCGAAGCACTGGTAGATGATCTTGGATCTCTCGGTCTCGGGAACCCTGAGGGTCTTGAGAATCACATCGTACGGAAGGATGTTGCATTCTCCGGTGAAGGTAGCAGTGAACTCCGAGCACGGGCGGCGGTAGATGTCCTCCGGCGAGCCCATCTGCTCGATTCTACCGTTTCTGAGAACGATGACCTTGTCTGCGATACTCAGGGCTTCTTCCTGGTTGTTGGAGACAAATACGGTCGTGATTCCGGTGTTTCTCTGGATTTCCTTGATTTCGTTTCTGAGTACCAGTCTTTCCTCTGCATCCAGCAGGGAGAGGGGTTCATCAAGCAGAAGTACGGATGGCTTTGCCGCAAGTGCCCTGGCAAGAGCAGTCTTCAGCTTCTCCATCGGTGTAAGCTCGTCGATCGTACGCTTTTCGAATCCCGTGAGGTTTACCTGCTCGATGAGACGGCGTACTTCGGCTTTCAGTTCTTCCCTTGAAAGATGCAGCGTGCGCATCGGATAGGAGATGTTCTTCTCGACATTCATGTTCGGGAAGAGGGCATAGTCCGGAAGAACTATCGTTGTGTTTCTCTGTTCAGGCCTGAGGTTGGTGATGTCCTTTCCGTCAATGATGATCGAGCCTTCATCTATGGTATCGAGACCGCTGATGAGTCTGAGTATCGTGCTCTTTCCGCTTCCGGAGGGACCGATGATTGAAATCAGTTCCCCCTTGTTGACAGAAAAGCTGAGGTCAAGTGCAAGCTTGTGGTACTTTTTTCTGATGTCGTTGCAGACAAGTCCGAATTCAGGCATTTGATGTCCCCTTTGTATGAAGCCCGTAGGCGACCGAATAGAATACTATGCTGACCAGGAGAATGATGGCAGCCATGATGCAGGCACCGATGGAATCACCGCTTTCAAGCAGCTTTACCAGCTGAGTGGGTACGGTATTTCCGCTCAGGAAAGCGGGTGTTCCGAATTCTCCGAAAGAGAGGAATGTGACTACGAAGAAGCTTTCGATGAAGCTTGGTCTGAGAAGTACTGAATCGATGTTTCTGAATGAATACCTGGCATTGAATCCCAGGGTCCTGGAAACATTGGAGAAGTCCTCCGGAATTCCCAGGATTGCCGAGAGCAGTACAAGGACTGCCACGGGGATAAATCGTGCGACAGTCGCCAGGATTGCAAGAATCAGCGGATTGACGAACGGCAGAAGCTTTCCGATGAGGGAGAAACCCATGCTCAGGACAGCGGCTCCGAACGTCAGCGGAAGGAATGCCAGGGTCGTGGGGAAGGCGTTGCGTGCAATTGCAAAGCTCAGCCTCTTGGAAAGGAATGTGCAGATCAGGGCAGCCGACACGGAGATTATTGCACTGTAAAGCAAGCTTCCGGTTCCGGGGGCTTTCAATGATCCGAAGAGACCGGAGATGGAAGAAACCGGAGAACCGGACAGGATGGTAATTGCAAAGACCACGAATGGGGAGACAAATACCGCGAGGCAAACCAGAAGGTAGATTGCCGTAAAGAGCTTCGAGATGAAAGTCTTGGCAACGACAGCTCTCTTTTCCCTGCTGATGTCCTTCCATGAATCCAGGAACATGACCATGAGGGCAATGTATGTAATCACGAAGGGGGCAAGCGACAGCGCCTGAGCTGCATGCTGATTTCCGGATTGCCAGAGATTATAGATAAAAGTACAGGTGTTTACCGTTTGTGAGCCATCGCCGAGAATCTTGAATGCTGCTATGTCAGAAAAGCACCTGATGAATGCCAATGATGCGGAGAAGGCGATTTCACTCCTCATTCTGGGAGTTGTTATCGAGAAGAAGACCTTTGCCGGTTTTGTCCCGAGGCTTCTGGCGCAGCTCTCGCAGTTATCGTCCAGGAATATCCATCTGCTTCCTACGAAGTACACCACCAGCGGGGTGTTCGACATCACGAGCACCAGTCCGATCGGAATCAGGGGATTGATGGACTGCAGACCTGTTTTCTGAAGAATGAATCTGGTGCTGAGGGCCAGTACTGAAACCGGCAGCAGCATGAGGAATGTCAGGATCCATCTGAAGAATCCCTTCAGCGGGAATCTGAATTTCGCCATGATGTAGGCACCGGGCAATCCCAAAACCACCGAAACCAGGACACAGATGACTGCAAAGAGCACCGAGTTTCCCAGGTTGATGAGGGTAGGGATATCAGAGAACACGGAAAGGACCGAGTCCGCTCCGCTTATCCATTCCATGACGGCGGGAGCAAGACAGAGAATGAAGAGAAGCACAATTGCGATGGCAGGGTATGTCCTTCTGAACTTGTCCTTTGTGTTCATATCCTTATATTAACATAATCGGCTTTGTTTTTTAACCCAAATACTGTACTATTTGGCTATGGTACAGTTCTATCTGCTAAGTGTCTTGTATCTCGTACTGGCCTCCGGACTGCTTCTTGTGGACAAGTACGGAACATCGTTCTTCTTCCTAATCAACCTGAAGACGTTCTACAACTCAAAGAAGCTTACGCAGATAATCTGTCTGTCGGTGGGAGCCGTCATTCTTCTCGGTATCATCTTCTTTCCAGTTGAGCCGGGCCCGATGGTGCTGGGGGACATTCTGCCTGCTGCCAATCTCGCTGTCGTTCTTCTTTATTTCCTGCGCAAGGTAGGGAAGACCGAAATCGTTGACTTCAACAATGAAAAACGCAACGCCCTGGGATTCGTTACCCTGGGCGTTGCACTGATTCACTTTCTTTTTCCGACTGTCGTGATCGTTTAAAGGACGGTACCGTTCGGTATCGATGCTCCCTTCGTTATCACGATGATTCCGTCATGAATCGAGTAATCACCGTAGTCTCCGTCACTTCTGGGGATGTTGTCTATGCCGATGCGGCATCCTTCACCGATTCTGGCATTCATGTCGATGATGGCCCTCTTGATGATCGAACCCTTTCCGATTCCGAGGTTGGGGATTCCGTGTTCGGCATTGTACTGCTTCTGCTTCTCCGTCTCATAATAGGTGGCGCCCATGCAGTAGACTCCGTCGAGGGAGGCTCCGCTTTCGATGATGGTACGGACACCGATTATGGAATTCACGATGTAGGCGTTTGTGATTATCGAGCCTTCGGATGTCAGTGAACTGGTGATGTTGCTGAAGTTGACCTTGGTGGCAGGAAGATGTCTTCTGTGTGTGTAGATCGGCATCTTTTCGTCATAGAAGTTGAACTTCGGGTTGATGCTGGCAAGATCGAGGTTGGTATCGTAGAAGGCCTTGATGGTTCCGATATCCTCCCAGAAACCGTTGAAGAGGTAGGATGCAATCGGTCTCTTCTTGGTCAGGTCGGGGATGATCTCCTTTCCGAAGTCGGTCTTGTCATTGTCCAGGGCCTCTTCCATTGTCTTTGCAGTGAAGATGTAAATACCCATGGATGCCAGATACTCGTTGGACTCGTTGACTTCCTCTCCGAGCGAGCTCTTGAGGTAATTGGCGTTTACCTTGTAGTTGCTGATATCAAGTTCGGGTGCCGGTTTCTCCAGGAACTGAGTGATCATGCCCTTGGCATTCGTCTTCATGATTCCGAGGCCGGTTGCTTCCTTCCTGGAAATGGGCTTGGCAGCTACGGTGAGCTCTGCACCGGAGTCGATGTGGCGCTGGAGCATCTTGGAGAAGTCCATTCTGTACAGCTGGTCACCGCTGAGGATCAGGTAGTAGTCTGCTTCCTGGTCATGGAAGTGCTTGAGGTTCTTGCGCACTGCATCTGCGGTTCCCTGATACCAGGATTCGCTGCTGTAGGTCTGCTCTGCCGACAGGATCTGTACGAAACCTGAATGGAACTGGTCGAAGACATATGTACTGGCTATGTGGTTATGGAGTGAGGCCGAGTTGAACTGTGTCAGAAGATAGATCTTGGTATATCCGCTGTTGATACAGTTCGAAATCGGAATATCGACCAGCCTGTACTTACCTGCAAACGGGACTGCGGGTTTTGCCCTGTCTGCTGTCAAAGGGAACAGCCTGGTTCCTTTTCCTCCACCCAGAATGATTGCAACTACTTTTGGTTTGCTCATTCATATCCTCCTATGTTTTTCACTTTTTGTTTTTCGCTATCAGCTTGCTGAAGACAGCAAGATATTCATCCGCGGATGCAGTCCAGGAGAAATCCTGGTCCATTGCCCTGCGCCTTATGTTTTCCATGCTGTCCGGACCTTCCGTCTGATGGTACAGCAGCGTGGCACGGTGCACGCTTCTGACTATCTCATACGGATTCAGGTCATCGAACAGTATTCCCGTACCTTCCCTGGGGTTCTTGTCTACATCTATGATCGTATCTGCAAGACCGCCGGTTCTGTGCGCGATGGGGATGGTGCCGTAACGCAGGGAGTAGAGCTGATTCAGTCCGCAGGGTTCATAGCGGCTGGGCATGAGGAAGAAGTCGCTGCCTGCCTCGACAAGGTGTGCGACCTTGTTGGAGAAGAGGATGTTCACCGAAAGGTTCTCATGCTTTTCGGCAAGCTGCTTCAGTCCGTTCTCCAGATTGCTGTCTCCGGTTCCGACTATCACGAACTGCACATCCATTTCCGTCAGAATCTGCTCAAGACACATCAGTAGGCTGTCGAAGCCCTTCTGGGCGGCAAGACGGCTGATCATTGCAAACAGGGGGACATCGTCTCTGACGGGAAGTCCCAGCTGCTGTTGGATCTCCTTCTTGAGCTTGGCCTTGCCTCCCATTTTGTCGATGGAGAAGTGATAGGGGATGAGCTTGTCCTTCTGGGGATTCCACTCATTGATGTCTATGCCGTTGACAATGCCCCTGAGCTTTGCCTTGCGCTTCTGGAGTATGTGGTCCAGTCCGCATCCCTGCTCGGGTGTCTGGATTTCCTTGGAATAGGTCGGGCTGACGGTGGTGATGTAGTCGCTGAACACGAGGCCGGCCTGCAGCATGTTGACCTGACCGTTCGAGAAGAGAGCCTCGTCGGGTTTGATGTTGGCATACAGGAAATCCATCCGCGGAAAGGTTCCCTGATAGGCGAGGTTATGGATTGTGAACACTGTTTCGGTGCCCATGAAGAACTCACGGCGGTTTACCTTGAGAAAGTAGGGGACAAGGCCCGCGGTCCAGTCATGGCAATGAAGGATATCCGGTTTCCAGCCGATGGCCTCGCAGAGCTGGAGTGATGCCTTCGAGAGCAGTGCGAAGCGGAAGAAGTTGTCGGTATAGGGGGCAAAGCTCGTATCACCGTAGATGCCGAGCCTTTCGTTGAAGACCTTGTGGCAGACGAAGTAGTAGATGACCTTTCCGAGCTTCTTCCGGCGGATTTCTACCGACTCCGTTCCGTTGAGCATATCAAGATCAAGGGTACAGACCGGTTCTCCGGAGTCTTCTGCCTTTGTGTTGTATGACGGAACGATGATCCTGGCATCATGTCCGCGTTCTATGAGAGCCGGAGGAAGTGCTCCGACCACATCGGCCAAGCCCCCTGATTTTGAGAAGGGCACGGCCTCACTGGTAATCATGAGTATCTTCATATCTCAATCATACAACAGAAAAACCCATAAGAGAAGTTAAATAATAATGGTTTGTAACGTTGCTCGTGGCCGGAAATCAGTACTTGATTCCGGCTCTTGCATCGATGTATTCGCTGGCGTAATGGGCTGCAATGGCACCGTCTGAAGCTGCGGTGACAACCTGCCTGAACGGGGTGTCCCTCACATCTCCGATGGCGAAGATTCCGGGGATGCTGGTCATCATGTTCCTGTCGGTCTTGATGAAACCTGCCTCATCCTTCTCGCAATCGGGAACAAGCTGGGTCTGCGGAATATTGCCTACAAAGATGAAAACGCCATCGAAATCCTCGGTATATGTCTCTCCTGAGCTCTTGTTCAGGAATGTAACCGATTTGACCTTTGCGTTTTCGGAGTTGATCGACTGGACCGTCGTGTTCATCTTGGTCTTGATTCCGGCATCTTCCATAGCCTTGACGATGGAAGCCTGTGCGCGGAAACGATCGCGTCTGTGAGTTACGGTGACATCATCGGAAAGCTTCTTCAGGTACAGGGCTTCCTGACAAGCACTGTCTCCGCCGCCGCAGACAAGGATCTTCTTGTTTCTGAAGAAGGGACCGTCGCATGTTGCGCAGTAGCTTACTCCGTGGCCGATCATCTCCTTCTCTCCGGGGACCTCTAGGTTCCTGTGCTTTGCGCCTGTGGCTATGACAACGACAGGGCTCTGATAAGGTCCGTCGGTGGTATCCAGCTCGAAGGTTCCATCTTCGAGTCTTTTGATGGAGTTGACTGTTCCGTAGATGAATTCGCAGCCGAAATCATTTGCCTGCTGCTCGAAAGCTGCTGCAAGCTCATAACCTGAAATCTTCCCGAGGCCGGGATAGTTCTCGATCTCATCGATTATCATCGTCTGTCCGCCGGCTGCCATCTCTTCGATGATTGCGGTTTTTCTTCCGGCTCTGGCGCTGTACTGTCCGCAGGAAAGGCCGCCCGGGCCGCCTCCCACGATAAGGACATCATAATTCTTGCTCATTGTTCTCCTCCCTGCAGCTGGCGCTGCTTCTCCTCCAATGCGATTTCTGCGTCACTCTTTCTGAGATAGACAGGACCCTGACCGATATCGTCGGGACCATCCTTTTCATATTTCTCCAAGGCACATGAAATCAGGGATGTTGCCCTGGCTTCTCTTGTCGTTTTATCCACAAGAACGGTTTTCTCTTCTCCGAACAGTTTTTCCAGACATGGTCCGAAAGCCTCTGCATCAGGTCCAGTGACAAGGATCCTGGAGTAGGGGCGAAGAATCTCAACCAGGTCTGCCTCCGTTCCGTCCGTATCGGGCATGAGCCTTCTGGCATTGCTCTCGTCAGGTTTCTCGAAAGCCGAGAGGTACCAGCGCTGCTTCTTTGCATCCAGCACCGTGACGATTGCCCCGTCGAAACAGGGGATGCAGTTTGCAAGCACCTCCATTGTGGAAACGGAGACCAACGGCTTTGCAGCGGCATAGGCCATGCCTTTGAGTGCGGCCATTCCTATTCTGAGTCCCGTAAAGGAGCCGGGGCCTCTGGTGCAGGCAAAGAGGTCTATATCCCTGCTTTCGATACCGGCATTTCTGCAAAGCTCCAGAACTGTGACCATGAGCTTCTCCGAATGCTGGAGGCTTCTGCCTTCAGATGTTCTGGACTCGAAGTAGGAGTCCGTCCTGATGGCAACACTAAGTGCCTGTGATGATGTGTCAGTTGCCAGGATGTTCATTTCAAATCCTCCCAACCGCCTGCAAGATGCACGGTACGGCTCTGATCCTCATTGACCTTGATTTCTACAAACAATGTCCTCTTGGGCAGGAGAGAGTTGATGATTTCGCTCCATTCAACGAGACATACGCCATCGCTGTAGAGCATATCCTCTCCGCCGATCATCTGGAAATCCTCTTCGCTCGTGATTCTGTAGAGGTCCATGTGATACATCTGCAGGCGCCCGTCATATTCCTGAACCAGAGTGAAAGTCGGGCTTACGATGGCCTCTTGGATTCCAAGGCTTCTGGCCACGCCTTTGGCAAAGACCGTCTTGCCGGCTCCGAGGCTTCCGCGAAGGGAAATCACGCTTCCGCTTCTGCAGGTATCGCCGATTTCACGGCCGAGGTTTTCCATGTCTTCTGCAGTTCTGCAGGTAACTGTTCTGTCCATTGCGTGCCTCAGATTTCCCTGAACGGGATGCCCTTGCTGTTGGCTTTGCTCTTGAGCTCCTCGAAGGCATCGTCGTCGTAGATCTCTTCGCTGATGACTTCTCCGATCTTATCGCCGGTGTGCTTTTCGTACTCATCGATCAGATACTTGAGCTGCGGGTCTTCCTCATCGATCTGTCTTGCTTTCTCCAGAAGCTCTCTGGATTCCTCGAACTCTCCGTCTGCCAGATGCAGGAAAGCAAGGTTTGTCAGATAGATGACATCCTCTCCGTCGAGGTCGACTGCAATCTGCAGATAGCTCTTTGCAAGCTCGGTGTCTCCGCTTTCCCTTGCACAGATGGAAAGCTCGTTGTAGACCTCTGCGTTCTTGCCGTCGATTCTCAGGCTTTCAAGCAGGTCTTCCTGGGCACCTTTGTAGTTCTCAAGGACCCGCTTCGCCCAGCCTCTGAGAAAGTATGATTCCCAACGCTTCTCGTTGCCAGCTATGTATTTATCCATGGCCTCGAGAGCATCGTCCGGACAACCCATCATCATCTTGTCATAGGCGTACATGATCTCGTCCTTGGAGGAGAGCATCTTGTTGATGTCCTTGAGAGTCTTCTGGGCGTTGGCTTTCTTCTTGGGGTCTGTCTCAAGCTCGGTATAGCGTGCAAGATAATCGCGGGCGCTCTCGACGTCCCCGTGCCTCATATGGAAGGCGGATATCTCACTGTAGGTTGCGGCATGGTCCTCGTGTTTGGCCTTGCACTCGTTGAGGATCTCGAGGATTTTGTCATCATACATGTCGGCCTCGGTATCCTTGCCGTCCTTATGGAGCTGGACAGTCATCTGGGCATAGAGGACCGCCAGATTGATGTAGCTTTCGGGTGCATCGGACAGATGATTGACTGCAAGCATGAGCTCCTCGGCAAAGGTATAGTCCTTCTTGTTGCTCTGGGCTATGGCTGCGACGTTGAGCTCCTTGACCACATCGGGCTGGAGGTCAAGCAGAAGGTTTCTGTAATAGTCGTAGTTGCTGTTTTCGGTATCCCATGCCACCACCTTGATGAGGCCGGCGACGATGCTGTTGAAGTCGATGTCTTCGGTAAGGCTTCCCTCCGGAAACTGGATGGGGAGGGGAATGTCCTTGCTGATGGTGACCTCTCCGAGCTTGCGGTCCTCGGGGAGCGTTATGAACCTAATGTCTTTCATCTGTTTCTGCATATAACGGAATATAACAAAAATATAGGGAAATAGAAAGAGAAGACCATGAATGAGGGCAGAAAGAAAACGCTGCGGTTACTAGGACTGGAATCTCTTGAACCGGAGTTCAAGGGGGATCCCCAGTTAAGTTGCCGATTCTGTTCCTTGAAACGTCCGCAAGTGCAGGAGGTGGGAGCAATGCACAGCTTCTATGCCGGGATCCGTTCTGTAAGTTTGAGCAAGAGAATTACGTCTCTTCGCCGCAACTACAGATATGTTAACACACGGAAAACCGCATTGGAAGCTTTTATTTTATGTTTTCGTCAGGCCTGTGCAACCTGAATTGCAATCTGGGCGTAGGTTGCCCAGGTGTCCGAACCGATGCCTCTTCCGAGCTTGCCGCGTTTCCAGCTGTCTCCCTCAAGGCTGTCTGCTCCGAACATCATCTGGTAGCAGTGGACGTTCCTCATCTGTGCGACGGCCATGTTTGCCGCACACTCCATATCCACGCAGAGGCAGTTCTGTTCCCTCATCATCCTGACTGCAGAGGGCGTTTCCCTGTAGAAGGCATCGGTGGTCCAGACCCTGCCGCAGATATGCGGAATGTCCATTTCGGTCAGGATATCATCGAGCTTTTTTGCGGTGTTGACGTTGATCCACGGACTGTCGTGCGGGGCATAATGCCAGCTGGTTCCTTCATCCCTGTAGGCCTGGGTGGGAACGATGATCTTGCCTCCGGCAGTTGGAGAGAGCGTTCCGGCATAACCGATGCATACGAACTGCATCACTCCGCGGATTATGTATTCCTCCATGAAGCCTGCGGCAACCGGCGCCCCGATGGGAAGGTTCACGATACCGAGCTTCTCCTTGTTGGCCTTGAACTCGTATACGGGGCAGGGAAGTCCGCATTTGAAGGTGGATACCTGCTTGAGGCCGTAGAGCCTGTCGACTGCCTGAAGGATACTGCGTTGCCATGTGACGATCATGGAGAAGGGCATCTCCGTCTTGTCTCTGATGATGTCTGTAGGTTTGAGCATTCCTTCTTCTCTGAAAAACGGCAGCATGGATATCCCCCTTATACCCTGATTATCCTATTCAGGGGCTCGGCTTGCAAGATGCACAAGTATGGATTAGTATTTGTCCATGAGCGAAATCTTTATCACAGGTCATAGAAATCCGGACATGGACAGCCTCTGTGCGGCATATGCATATGCACAGCTGAAGAATTCCATCGACAGGGTCAATCATTACAACGCAGTACGCTGCGGACATATCTCCGATAACATCAAGGCCCAGTTCAGCATCACGGGAGTGGAACCTCCACCGTACAAGAGGGATGTGAAGGCCAAGGTCCTGGATGTGATGCGTACCGATGTGAAGGCGGTGCAGAGCAACCTTCCGGTCTATGAGCTCATGAGGATTATGAAGAAGTACAACAAGAGACCTTCGGTTGTACCGCTCTTTGACAAAAACACGTTCAAGGGTCTTCTGAGCATCGATGCCATAACGGATTGGTTTCTCAATGATCATATCGGAGAATATCCCAGATATGAGATAACCCTTGAAAATATTGAGCGTGTTCTCAAATGTAAGCCATTGAAAAGGGGAAAACCCGAAGTCTTCAATGCGCCGATTCTTTCCGGAGCATCCCATGTCCAGGAGCATCCGGACGCCCTGATCGTCATGCCGTACGGCGAGAAGTACGTCAAACTCGCCATGTCCTACAAGGTGCCTGCAATCGTTCTGACGGATGTTAAGGGCGATTTAGGGAAACTCGATTTCTCCGGCTACGAGGGAAGTATCTTCATCTCCGACATCGAGACCACGGAGACCATACGCAGGCTCAGGCTTGCCCAGTCCATCGAGAGCCTTCTGGGGCAGCAGGGCGATGCCCTTCAGATCAACGAACTGTTCGACGATGCCAAGGAGCGCCTCTCATCTTCCAATCTCAGGGGTCTTGCCGTCATGGACGGAGACAAGTATGTCGGTTTCGTGACCAGAAGGTGTTTTCTCCGCAAGCCCAGATATGATGTCATCCTTGTAGACCACAATGAACCCAACCAGAGCATAAGGGGAGTGGAAGAGGCAGTCGTCAGGGAAATCATCGACCACCATCGTCTGGATGCACCCAAGACCGATCTTCCGATTTTCATAGACTCCGAGCCGGTGGGAAGTACATGTACGATCATCTACCAGCTCTACCTCAGAAACAGCATCATTCCCGATATCACCACCGCAAAGGTCATGCTTGCAGGAATCCTCGCGGATACGATTCTTCTCAAGAGTCCGACCACGACCGGTCTGGATATCCTTTCCGTGGAGAAACTTGCCCCTCTTGCCGGGGTATCTGATTTCAGGTCGTTCGGCAAGGCGATGTTCGAGAAGGTCGAGGGACTCGGAACAAGGGATCCGGAGCAGGTGATTCTCGAGGATATGAAGACGTACAAGGAGAACGGACTTGTGATAGGGGTATCCCAGTGTGAAGTTCCGACTCTGGATGACCTGGCGGATTACAGTGCCAAGTACATGGCCTCGCTTGAGAAAATCAGGAAGGCAAACAACATGGATTGGGTGTTGCTGATGATTACCGATGTCATGAAATACAGAAGCATGCTGATTTCAAGCGGGCATAAGCTTGAGAAGCGGTTGTCATATGAGGCCGTGGCCGAGCATGTGTTCGACATGAAGGATGCGGTATCCAGAAAGAAGCAGCTTCTTCCCGAAATCATCTTTGCAATCAATGGATAATAATACAAGTTTAGTAAACTTAATTTGTTAAAATAGCAACAATTACATTATTTACTCTGCATTTATATCTAATATTGTTGCATAAATTTCCGCGATGGTGTTAGTATTGGCACAAAATTGTTTCTATGTACCATTACGGAGATATGGAAGTTGCTTAAGTATATTGTAAAACGAATATTACTTGCCGCATTGACAGTGCTGATCATCTGCATGATCACGTTCTTTGTCATGCATGCTGTTCCAGGAGGTCCGTTCAATAGGGAGAAGGCCCTCTCCCAGGCAACCATCGATGCGCTCAATGCCAGATATGGTCTGGACAAACCTCTGTTCACCCAGTTCATCAACTACATGAAGGCCATGCTGCATGGTGATTTCGGAGTGTCCCTGAAAAACGGAAGGGAAATCAGCACGATGATTGCAGAGTCGTTCCCGATATCCGCAAGACTCGGACTGACGGCCATGTTCTTCGCGCTGACTCTCGGAATAATGCTGGGATCTTTTGCCGCCATCATGCGCAACAAGCTCCCCGACAGGATAATCGTCTTCTTCTCGACGCTCTTTACTGCTGTTCCGAGCTTCGTTCTGGCGACACTGCTTCTGCTGGTGTTCTCGATCAAACTCGGATGGGTTCCTGTCTGGAGCGCCAATGATACCCACTACGTGCTGCCGGTCATGGCCCTCGCTGCCTATCCTCTTGCCTACACGACAAGGCTTGCCAAGACAAGCATGCTGGATGCCCTGGGACAGGACTACATCCGCACTGCCAGGTCCAAGGGTGTTGCCAAATGGAAGGTGATCTTCAAGCATGCCCTCAAGAATTCTCTGATTCCCGTCATTACCTATGCCGGTCCCCAGATCGCCTACATCATCACAGGTTCGATGGTCGTCGAGACGGTCTTCACGGTAGGCGGAATAGGAACGAAGTTCGTCAGCGGCATCAACAACCGTGACTATACCCTGATAATGGCGACCACCATCTTCCTTGCGACGCTGATGGTCATAGCAACGATGATCTGCGACATCCTCTACAAGATAGTGGATCCGAGAATCAAGTACGATTGAGGAGGGTGCCATGGATCTGAAAATCAGAAGAGACGAGAACGGAAATCCCAGGAAGGTACCGTTCAGCATCCAGATGGACCTCTCCAAGTTCAGCAGTGCCATGTTCGAGAAGGCTACTGATGAAGAGAAGAGCCAGCAGGATGTGATGAGCGAAAGCACCACTTTCTTCAAGGACGGAATGCGCAAGCTTTTCAAGAACCCCCTTGCAGTCGGAAGCATCATCGTTCTGGGTCTTATCCTGCTTATCATCATCTTTGCCCCGCTGATCGTTCCCTACAGCTATGAGGAGATCCTCTCGGTCAACGGCGTGAGGGACAAGGGTGCCAAGAATCTTGCTCCGTTCCAGTACAGCGTGATGGAGCAGCAGTATATCGAAGCCGGAGGAACAAGGTTCCCCCATATCTTCGGAACCGATGAACAGTGCCGTGACTATTTCATAAGGGTGGTCTACGGTACACGCGTTTCCCTGGTGGTCGGCTTCTTTGCCAGTATCATAGTTCTTGTTATAGGAATGATTTACGGAAGTATTTCCGGCTATCTGGGCGGTAAGGTGGACCTGATAATGATGAGGATAGTGGACATAATCTATTCTCTGCCCGACATGCTGATTATTATCCTGCTGTCGGTGGTCCTCCAGTCGATACTCAACTTCAGACCGGGTTCGTTCCTGGATTCGCTGGGGAGCAACATGATCTCTCTGTTCATCGTCTTCGGACTGCTATACTGGGTCGGTATGGCCCGCCTTATCAGAG
>JAGCUM010000022.1 GCA_017962865.1 Spirochaetales bacterium | reverse complement strand
GCTGTGCAGGCTGCACCGCGACCTGCTCGGGAGCTGCTGCAGGAGCCGGAGTGCTCTGGACTTCGGGCTCAGCGACCTTGACGGCCACTGGAGCCTCGGTAGCGTTCTTGGGCTCTGCCGGAGCATCGGTAGGCTGTGCCGTCACCACCACTGCAGGCTTCTTCTTGATGATCACGATCTTCTTCTTTTCAGGTGTGACCTCAACCTTGGCCTGAGCGGAAGTGTTCTGCTCTACGTTTCTGCTTTGCTTGATAAGTGTTACCTTTGGCTTATTGTCTTCTGGCATCAGCAGTTTCACTCCTCGTTCTCTTCTTCAGCTTCCTCGAAGCTGATTCCAACATGACAATTGGGACACTCTGTCATGCCGTATGTAAGCGGATGTCCGCAGTTCGGGCAGGCGAAGGTCTCCTCGCCCTCTGCTCCTTCGACCTCATCCTCGATGATATCGACGTTCTCGCGGATGATTTCATTGATTCTGTCAACATCAGCTGCTGAAAGATCATGTCCGTCCTCATGCATTCCTGCAAGATCCTCATCGGTGAGGTTGATGAACTCCTCAACCGACCAGATATCGTAGAAGTGAAGCTTCTCGATGAGCTTGGCATCGATCGGGAGATCGGTGAGCATCATCTCATCGTCCTCGCCCTCTGCAACAGGCTGATCTGAAGCAACCTCTTCCTCATCGCGGAAGAAGGACTCTGCCTTGTCTCTGGCTTCCTTGAAGACATCCATCTCAGCGAACTGATCCTGAGTCATTACGTTGACCATCCAGTCACAGAGTCTGTTTACGAGCTTGACGTTCATTCCCTGCTTTCCGATTGCAAGCGAAAGCTGGCTCTCGTCGACGATGGCGACTGCCTGCTTCTTGGCCTGGTCGATAACATAAACCTGAGTGACCTTGGCCGGGGAAAGAGCGTTTGCAATATACTCGAGCGGGTTCGGATCCCACTTGATGACATCGATTCTCTCATCATCCATTTCGCGCATGATGAGCTGGATTCTGTTGCCCTTGAGTCCTACACAGGTTCCGACTGCATCTGCATCCACCTTTCTGGGAGCAACTGCGACCTTGGTCCTGTAACCGGCCTCGCGCACGATATTCATAATCTCAATGGAAGGATCCTTGGAGACAAGCTCGGGAACATAAAGCTCGAACAGCTTCTTGACGAATTCGGTTGCTACACGGCTGAGAACAACACGGATGTTCTTGTCTGACCTCTCATCCGGCTTGACGCTCTCCACGAAGACGCGGATCTTGTCACCCTTCTGGTAGAATTCCTTCGGGCTCTGGTTCTTTCTGGGAAGATAACCGCTGGTCTTTCCGAGGTCGATGATGAGGTCTCCGTCCTTCTCGCCCTGGACATAGCCGTTGATAATCTCGCCGACCTTGCCCTTGAACTCCTGCATCAGCTCGCCCTTCTGGATTTCCCTGATGGCGCTCTGTGCTCTCTGCTTTCCGGTTTGGACGCTGATTCTGTCGAAGCTCTTCGGATCGATGGGAATCAGAAGCTCGTCACCGATTTCGGCATCCTCGACAAGGTCTCTGGCTTCATCCAGAGGAATCTCGGTAGCCTCATGGTAGTAATTGTCCTCGTCAACGACGACCTTGCGGGATGCAAGCTCAACTGACGAAAGATCTTCTGCAAAAGTCACAACTGCATTCTCATCAGTTCCGAACTTTCTTCTGTATGTGGCCAAGAGTGTCTGCCTGATGGTGTCCAGCACCAGATCCTGGGAGATACCCTTCTCCTCGACCATGCTTCTGATTGCCTCACTTAACTCGGACATTCTTCATATCCTCCCATTTATAATCTAATTTTGCCTTCTGGATGTCTTCCAATCCAACAATCATGCGCTCACCCTTCTCCGCGGTGTCCTCCACCTCATAATCGGAAAGGATGACTTCCTTCTCATCTGTCTGCTCGATCACGCCGCTTACCCATGAACTCTTGCTCAGGCAGTAGAGCCTCACTCGCCTTCCTTTGAAGAGCGTAAGCTCATAGACATCGCGCAGGTTTCTCTGAAGCCCCGGTGTGGAAACCTCCAGATAGAGTTCATCACGCCCGTACTTCATCGAAAGACGCGGCAGGATCGTATTGTGCACCTTTGCACAGTCATCGATTCCCGTCTCGCCCTCGCTCTTTGCGATATCCACGAAGACCTGTGTCGTGGCCCCCTGCTTGCTTGTTTTCACATAGCAGAGCACCATGCCCAGGTTCGCGACGATTTCGTTGAGATCCTGAAACAGTGGATCCCTTGTAATCTCATTCTTCAACATTTGCGTCCCTGTGAGGACAAAAAGTCCTCAAAAAGCCATAAAAAAGGGACCGAAGCTTTTCGATCCCTCAAAAACCTTAATTAAAAATCCTCTTGAACTATAATCAAGTCCGCAAATTCTGTCAATACGAAGAAAAACATTTATACGAAAACAGTTAGCACATCTGGGAATGCCAAGCCTATGAACACAGCGAAGACGGCTGGGATTGCTGGAACAACGAACAACAGCTAGCTTTCTTCTTTTTCCATTTCGCTGTTTTTCGCTAGTCCAGCTAAGCTAGCTGTCCCAGTTGTTTTCGGTGGTCTAGCTGTTCTCGCTGCACCAAAAATAACCTATAGATTCAGCCTTTGACATGTAGTATCCTTTTCAAGGAGGGTTATATGGAAAGACAGGACAAAGGTCTGGCTTACATGCTTCAGTATGAGAATATCGCCTGGTATGAAGACGGGGAGGTTCGGATCCTCGACAGGAGAATCTATCCGGCAAAGACTGAATTCGTGGTCTGTAAATCCCATGTCGAGGTAGCAAAAGCCATAACGGACATGGTGACACAGAGCGCAGGACCTTTCACTGCTGCCCCGATGGGTATGGCAATGGCCGCTTGGGAATGCAGGGACATGGATGCCTCTTCCCAGATGGAATACCTGAAAAAGGCCTCCTTCACCATCAGCCACTCCAGACCTACGACCGTAGGAAGAATGAAGCTCGTCACCGAAGCGGTACTTCCTGCCGCAGAACAGGCATTGAAGGAAGGAAAGAGAGTAGATCTTGCCATCCGCGACTTTGTGGTAGAGGCCAACAACATGCGCTATGCCAAAATAGGTAAGTGCGCAAAGTACCTCGTTGACATGTTCCCCGATAACGGAAAGATCATGACACAGTGTTTTGCAGAGACCATTTTGGGAATGATGCTCAAGGAATGCAAAAGCAGAGGCAAAGACATCAAGCTGTTCTGCCCTGAGACAAGACCTTATTTCCAGGGCGCCAGACTTACAGCAACGGTTTGCAGCCAGATGGGCTTCGATACCACGGTCATCACCGATAATATGCCTGCATTCGTCATGGCCAGGGAACATATCGATGTATTCACCTGTGCTGCCGACGCAATCTGTCTTGACGGATACGTATTCAACAAGGTCGGAACAAGCCAGATAGCCATCTGCGCGAAGCATTTCGGTATCCCACTGTTTGTATCGGGAGCTCCGGATGTGGGCCATCCCAACCATTAGAGCGTCACCATCGAGATGAGGGATCCGGACTTCTCGCTGCAGGCCATGGGAGTGCGCACTGCCATCGAAGGCACAGGAGTGAAAGGCTATTATCCTGCTTTCGACATGACCCCGCCGTATCTGATAAGCGGTATTGCCACGGATAAGGGAATGTTCAGTCCCTATGATCTTCACAGATACTTCGAAGGCCATGTGGATTCCAACATCCTGACGGTCTAGGATGATCATTTGAAAAACACAGCTTCTGTCTTCTCTTTTGTCCATTTGGAAGCGATACTCTTTGCGTAATCATTTAATTGTTGTTTGTCCGTGGAGGAAAACAACTCATACAGCTTCTGCATATCAACTCCGAACAAAGCGGGATAAATCTTTTCATCATAACCATCTGGAAGATGACCACTCTTGAGCATCCGGAAACTCTCATGTGGAACGTATTTGTTTTCCCTGCGCATGCCGGCCATATTCTCGAAAAGATACTTCCCCAAAACCAGTAGGTAATGAATATCCCGTATCACAATATAAACCGGGTGCCTCCTCAGAGGTCGGGCTCCTTTCTGATATCTTTGGGGATTGCCTTTTCGAATGAATTTACTCAGATTCGTGTCCAGAATCATCAATACTTCGCTTAAGGCCTCCCAGTTTGGAGTGAGAAAAACATCATGCGTGTGAGTCGGCATTGTTACAGAAAACAGGATGGTAATTCCCCGCTCTTCACACAACCGACATAACAGAGCATGCCGATACTCCCCTGCTCCTTTTGTCAGAAAAACAGAGTCACCATTGGATGACTTGGTTATAACGTGATAGAAGACACCGGTCTTATCGATGTTTCTTGATGATGCCCTCCCGATTCTCAGCATAAGCATATCGTGTTTCGGTGGTAAAAGAAGATCTTTGTAAGTCATGATTCAACTCCTTACAACACCTAACAGAAAAACTGTCGTTTTCATTAAAGGCTTTTTCTTTGGAAAACTGAAAACAGGAATGTATCTTGTTTACTTAAAGGTAATTATTAATTTGCAAGTTTTTTTAGCTGTTGCTGGCAAATCCCGCTGTGCTAGCTGTATCAGCTATACTGGCTGTTCTCGCTGCTCTAGCTAGAGCTCTGCCAGCCATGTGGCACCGCAGACATCGGAAAAACCGTTCTGCTCGAGAAGGGTTATCGCTGCCTCCATGGTACTGCCTGTCGTCATGATATCATCGACGACGATTATCTTCCGGTTCTTCAGTTTTACAAGAGACTCCTCACTCTCAATCAGGCAGAATTTGCTGCCGGAGGATTCCCTTCTCTGGCTTTTGCGCAGGAATTTCTGCTGGGCAAGATTGTCTTCATTTCTTCCCAGCAGATTGACCTTCGGCCGGCTGAGGTGTCTGCACACCTCCTCCATCTGGTCCCATCCGTATTTGAGCAGCCGTCCCCTACTGCACGGAATCGGCACAATCAAGGCTTCCCCGGAAGGATCCAGAATGTCCAGGGCTCGGTTGAGGTACAGGGCGACGACTGATGCCAATTCCCTGTGGTTGTGGAACTTGAAGGTATCGACTATTGAAAAGCCCAGTTTCCCGTCATAGCGGGCAACTGAATAGACCTGATGGGCTTTGCGGGACTCGTCCTCTGCCGAGAAGCACCGCCTGCAAGGATATTGGTCCGAAATACGCGGATAGAAGCAGTTCGGGCATCTGGACATGAAGGAGTCGAAGCACTCGGAATCGAGCTGAGCCTCACATTCGGGACAGATGACTGAGTCAGAATAGGCTTCGGAACCGCATATCGGGCACAGACGGATAAAACGCATGCCTTATTCTACCACAGATGAAGTGCTGACGGGGCGAATGTTGACCAGTCTCTTTTTATATGGTATCTATATATTCAATCGACCCAGAGAGGGTCTTATCTTAAGGAGTTTGAAGTCCAATCATGGATGATGGCAGTAAACCCCCGCTGTTGTGGGTAATTCTTCTTCTAGTCGGCGCAGCATATTGCGCAATCACTGAGACAGCGCTCTCATCGGTATCTAAAAACAAGATAAAGGTAGCCTCCGAACATGGCAATCCGAGTGCCAGGAAAGTATTGGCAATTCTGGACAATTTCGACAAGGCGATTACGACCCTTCTGATCTGCACCAATATAATGCACATCGCAGTAGCATCGATTGTAACGGTTTATGTTACAAGAAGATGGGGCCTCAATGCAGTCAGTATCTCAACCATAATCACCACGATTGTGGTCTTCTTCGCGGGCGAAATGCTCCCCAAGAGCATTGCCAAGAAGCAACCGGAAACGCTGATTCTCAGATGCGCAGGACTCCTGAGCCTGCTGATGAAG
>JAGCUM010000219.1 GCA_017962865.1 Spirochaetales bacterium | reverse complement strand
GGGCAGGCTATACTCCGACCATTGACCTGACCATCACCGGAAGCTACATCGCCAATCCCATCGACCCCATCAGGGTCAACATAGGTGACTACGTGGATACCGGAGTCTACGGAATACCAAACGACTATATCACCGTCTACAACGGTCAGGAGAACATGTACTATCAGTTCTCCCTGTCGCTGACGCAGCCGATCTTCACCTGGGGAAAGATTACCAATGCAGTTAAGGTCTACCAGAAGGTCTACGACGCCAGACTGCTTCAGCTCGAGGATTCCGAACAGAAACTCAGGACCGAGCTCTGCACCCGGGCTGCAGTTCTCCATTACCTTCTGGAAATCAGGGAAATCCTGGAAGAACAGAGTTCCATCTCCGAGCGTCTTGTGCAGATGGCACAGGATGCAAAGGAGAACGGAATGATGCTCGAGACCGATGCACTGTCGGTCAGGGTACAGGCCAGACAGCTGGATGTGGCCAAGGCTCAGATAGATCAACAAATAGTCCTGATGCTGACTGAACTTCGAAATATTACAGGGTTATCCGACTTACAGGCCATCGATATCGAGTTCGACGAGTCCCGCCTCGATAGCCTTGTCTCTCGGCTCTGCGACACCGAATACAACACTCTGCTGTCCAAAAGCCTCTCTCCGTCACGTACCACGTTCCAGATGCTTTCAAGGCTTTCTGAGATAGCTTCGCTTACCCATGACATTGCAGGAGCTTCCGTGAACTGGAAGCCCGACTTCGCCATTGTGGTGAATGCGGACTACAGCGGAAGCCGCCTTCCGTTTGCCGAAAAGGACTGGTACGGAAAGGATGACTGGGGTGCAACCATAACGATCGCCCTCAGGACAACGGTCTTCGACGGCGGCAAGGCAGTGAGGAATCTCAAGCGAACGGAGAGCGCCGTGGATGAAGCATCGATAGACATCGAAAGCGCCAAGGCAAAGGTCAGAAGCGCCCTGGACGAGAACTGGACCGCACTGTTCGTGAACCTCGCCAAAATCGATTACCAGCAGGCCCTGTGTGATCAGAAGGATGCGGAGAGCGAGGTTGCCCGGAGCCTCCTTGACACGGGCTACGGGTCTGAGTCAGACTATCTTCAGGGTCAGCTGGAACGCAACAACTGCGAGATCGAGATGCTCAGATCCAGAATCGATCTGGCTACCTCCGTCTATACCATCCTGTACCTGCAAGGAGAGGGCAGCAAGGCTGCCGACTGAACATGACTTTTACAACCATCGACTTCGAAACCGCAAACCAGATGCCCCAGAGCGCATGCTCGGTTGGACTGGCGAAGTTCGATGAGGACGGCAGGGTAATCGACCGATTCTACTCCCTGATAAAGCCGCCCAAAGGCTACGATTATTTCTATGCCAGGAATATAGAAATCCACGGCATCAAACCCCGCGATGTGGCAGATGCCCCGGACTTCGAATACATCTGGCCGGAGATCCAGTACTTCATCGGCGACGACTTTCTGGTCGCCCACAATGCAAAGTTCGACGTGGGGGTCCTTACCAGCCTCCTGAGGTATTTCGGAATCGAGATTCCGCCCATCAGATATCTGTGCTCACTTCAGATCTCACGCAAGGTCTGGCCCCAGTTCAGAAGCCATGCGCTTACGGCCCTGAGCGAGCAGTTCAACCTCGAGTACAATGCCCACAATGCCCTGGACGATGCCATCAATTGCGGAAAGGTCTTCGTGAAGGCCTGCAACGGCCGTCTCTTCGAGCTTCAGGACCTGCGTAAATTCCTCATAGTGCGCGGTATCGAGCTGAAGACAATCTGCTGACAATGAGACGTGGGGAATGGAATCTGATGATTATTTCTCGCGGTAGATGATGCGGCCCTTGGAGAGGTCGTAAGGTGACATCTCGATTCTGACCGTGTCGCCGGGGACAATCTTGATGTGGTTCTGGCGCATTCTGCCTGACATGTGAGCAAGAATCACATGCTTGTTCTTGAGTTCCACGCGGAACATCACGTTCGGCAGGGCTTCCTTTACAAGACCCTCGACTTCAATAGCTTCTTCTTTAGCCATCATTCCTCCAGATAATTTAGTGTGCGAGCGTAATTAAGGTATCGCAATTGCTTTTCTGTTGTCAACTATAATTTGACGCACTATGCTCTTGCGTAGTATTATGATTCTACAGACTTAGGTAATACAGGAGGTTCTGTATGGCACGTGGTGAAATCAAGAAAGAAAGCAAGGGCAGGAAGTCGGAGAAGAACGTCAAGGAAAGACCGGCCCAGCAGCCCGCCTATGTAGCAGCGGAGGTTATCTCCCGCAAGAAAGACAAGGACAGATAATCAGAAACTGTACCCGTGAATTATTCGATAGATTCAGGAAAGAGCCGCTAGACGGCTTTTTCTTTAACCCGGAGGGATAGACGATGGATTCTTCATCCGTATTGGCAAAATATCTGAAGGAATACAAGGATGACCTGAACGAGGTCATGACCGCCTATGTGGCTCAGCTCGAGACAGTCTCGAAGGTAAGCCCGCTGGTTGCAAAGAGGATAGTAGGGGAGCTCCGCAATCAGAGAAGCCACCTCAAGCTCATTGCAAGCGAGAACTACAGCAGCCCTTCCTGCCATCTGGCAATGGGAAACCTGCTCACCGACAAATATGCGGAAGGCTTTGCATATCACCGCTACTACGCAGGCTGTGAGAATGTCGATGCAATCGAGGATTATGCCTGCAAGCTGGCCTGCGAGGTCTTCGGAGCCGAGCATGCCTACGTGCAGCCCCACAGCGGAGCAGATGCCAACCTCTGTGCCTACTGGGCAATCCTGAATGCCAAGGTCCAGGTCCCTACCCTCGAGGAGATGGGGATCTCCAATCCTTCGGCAATGACCAGAGAACAGTGGAACATCATCCGCGAGAAGACCGGAAACCAGAGGCTCATGGGTCTGGACTACTACAGCGGAGGACATCTGACGCACGGCTACAGGATGAACATCTCCGGCCATATGTTCGACTCTTATTCATACTCTGTCGACAGGGAAACGGGTCTCTTGGACTACGATGCCATCGAGAAGCAGGCCATGGAAGTCAAGCCGCTGATTCTGCTTGTCGGCTACAGCGCCTACCCCAGGAAGATCGATTTCAGGCGCATGAGGCAGATTGCCGATGCCTGCGGTGCAGTTCTCATGTCCGATATGGCACACTTTGCCGGTCTTGTTGCCGGTCATGTATTCGAAGGCGACTACGATCCCGTCAAGTGGGCCGACATAGTCACTACCACCACCCACAAGACCCTCAGGGGCCCCAGAGGCGGTATGATCCTCTGCAAGCAGCATCTAGCCGATTCCGTCGACCAGGGATGTCCTCTGGTAATAGGCGGACCGCTTCCTCACGTCATGGCAGCCAAGGCCGTGGCCCTCAAGGAAGCCTGCAGCCCCGAGTTCAGGGATTATGAGTTCAAAATCGCAGAGAATGCAAAGACTCTGGCACAGGCATTCATGGATCAGGGCCTGAGGATCCAGACCGACGGAACCGACAACCATCTGATGCTTCTGGATGTCAGCGAGCTGGGACTCAACGGCAGACAGGCCGAAAGCATCCTGCTCTCCTGCGGAATCACTCTGAACCGCAATGCTCTTCCGTTCGACAAGAACGGCCCGTGGTACACAAGCGGACTGAGAATCGGAACTCCCGCAGTCACGACCCTGGGAATGGGTCCTGCAGAGATGAAGGAGATTGCCTCCATCATCACGGATGTCCTGAGGAACGCAAGACCTGCCAAGATCACCAAGGGCGAGAATGCCGGCAAGCCCAGCAAGAGCAAGGCCGTCATCGACCCGGAGGTGAAGGAAAATGCCTTCACCCGTGTGCAGGACCTTCTCTCCAGATTCGTGCTTTATCCGCAGCTTGACCTGCAGTTCCTGGAAGAGAACTTCTGCTCTTGCGAAGAGGATGCATAATGGGAAGACTCCTGATCAAGAATGGTCTGGTTACAGATGATAAATGCTCCAGAAAAGCCGATATCCTGATAAAAGATGAGGCTATTGAGCAAATCGGACCATCAATTGATGAATCAATTCTGTCTGATGGCGATAGGGTGATCGATGCAGAGAACCTTGTCGTAATGCCGGGCGCCATCGATGCCCACACTCATTACCATCTGGTCAGCAGGGGAACGGTGACCTGCGACAGTTTCGAGGAAGGTTCGCGCCTTGCGGCCTTCGGCGGGGTGACCACCGTAATCGATTTTGCCGACCACAACAGGGGACAGAACCTCCTGCAGAGTCTTGACTACCGACTGGACGAGATGCGAGGCGGCATGGCCATCGACTACACCCTCCATCAGGGTGTGTACGGCCACGGCTACGACAACACGATCGGGAAGCAGCTTAAGGAGCTGAAGGAAAGGGGAGTCAAGACCCTCAAGATATTTACTACCTACCGCAACACAGGCTACCTGATCGAGAACAGGGACGACCTTCTGGATCTGTTCTGCAACGCAAAGAAACTGGGCATGCTTGTGACCGCCCACTGCGAGTACAATCCCATGATCGAGGAGATCTCGGACAACTGGAAAGGCGATTTCTCCCCGGCATCTCATGCTCTTCTCAGACCTGCAGAGGCCGAGGGCAGGGCAATAGAGCATTTCGGCGCCATCGCCCTCGAGGCCTGGTGTCCTCTCTATGTGGTTCACTGCTCCTCGGAGCGCGGTCTCGAGGCAATCAGGAAACTCAGGGACAAGGGTCTTGCAGTCTACATGGAGACCACTCCCACCTACCTTTTTCTGGACAGAAGCTACCTCGACGGTCCGGACGGCTCTCTCTATGTCATGACTCCTCCGCTTAGGGAGAAGAGTGACAACAGAGCGCTCATCGAGGCTCTTGCGGACGGAGAGGTCCAGGTGGTTGCAACCGATCACTGCGCATTCACCAGGGAGCAGAAGCTTTCCAGCAGCGACTGCCGCACCATCTATCCGGGAATCCCGGGTACGGAGGAGATGCTGCTTCTTCTGAACACTCTTAAGGATGAAAGGTCAGACATGACCATGAGCGATGTCGTAAGGCTCATCAGCGCCAATCCTGCAAGGCTGTTCGGAATCTATCCGCAGAAGGGATCGCTGGAAGTCGGAACCGATGCGGACATAACCATCTTCGACCCGGATGCAAGATGGACGCTTGAGGATGAGAAGATGCATTCGGCATCACACTACACTCCGTACAGGGGCTTTGCTGTCCACGGCAAGGTGCGAACCACCATCCTGCGCGGCAATGTGATCATGGATGACGGCAAGTACTACGGAGTACCCGGAGAAGGGCGTTTTATCCGCCAGAGCTGAGGAATGTATGAACGCTAAACTTATTGAAGAAGCCAAACGGGCACTTGAGAATGCCTATGCTCCTTATTCGAAATTCCGTGTAGGAGCTGCAATCCTGACGGAAAGCGGAAACATCTACAAGGGATGCAACGTCGAGAACGCCTCCTTCGGAGCCGCACTCTGCGCCGAGCGGACTGCCGCCACTTCGGCAATTGCCGCAGAGGGGAAGGTCGGGTTCAAAGAGATTGCGATAGCATCCGAATCGGAGCAGCCGGCACCACCGTGCGGAATCTGCAGACAGTTTCTGTCCGAGTTCACCGACCCCGATGTCCCGGTGTATCTGGTATCTGTCTCAAGTGGTGTGGTAAAGGAATTCACATTCGGCAAATTGATGCCCGAAATGTTTACAAAGTTCTGATTTTCTAAGGTTTTCAGTTCTCCAGGAACATCATTTTGGCTCTGCGCCTTGCGTGTCTTTCTTCCTGGGATATCTGTGCATCGATGTAGGCGGCCAGCATGTCCAGCACATCTTCCTGATAGTCGATGCGGCCTCCGAAGGCGATGAAGTTGGCGGCGTTGTGCTCCTTGGCCATCCGGGCTGCGAAGCTGTTCTGCGGCAGGGCGCACCTGATGCCCTTGATTTTGTTGGCGGAGATCGAGATTCCGATTCCGGTTCCGCAGCAGAGGACGCCGAACTCGTAGTCTCCCTTCTTGAACTCGGTGCAGGCAAGCTCGGCCATATCGGGGTAGTCGACGCTCTTGTTCTCGGTGGTCCCGAGGTAGTTCACCTCAAAGCCCCTCTGTCTGAGGAAGTCCACGATTCTTGCCGTGAGTTCTACGGCTCCATGGTCATTGGCTACTACGACTTTAGGCATTGCTCTCTCCTTGTCAGCCCATCGGGGCAGGTGCGATCTTTATCACGTTCGGAACGTTTCGGATCGATTTGATGATTCTCTTGAAGGCATCCTCGTCATCGCATTCCATGCTGAATGTGCCGACCAGGTTGCCCAGCTCGTCGTCCAGGAGGCTTCCGGAAACCAGATGTCCGTGCTGGTTTCGGATGGCGGCTTCTATCTCGCTGAAGAGGTCCTGGGTCCTCTTGCTGGTGATTATGAACTTGCGCGTGATGCTCTCGGTGGACTCCCATTCGACCTCGATCCTGCGCTGGTCGTTCTCGTTCATGTGGGAGAGGTTGGGGCAGTCCTGCTTGTGTACGATTATGCCTCGTCCTCTGGATACATAGCCGACGATCCGGTCTCCGGGGGCCGGGTTGCAGCACTGGGCGATGTGGATCTTCATGTTGCGCTGCTTGCCAACGGTGATGGTGTTCTTGGTCTGACCCTTGTACTGGCGGACGATTTCGCCCGAAGGG
>JAGCUM010000218.1 GCA_017962865.1 Spirochaetales bacterium | reverse complement strand
TCGCAGAGGTACTCGCTTATCCACAGTCCGTTCGGCAGGACGAACGGGTCCACACCGAAGAGCGAAACTGCCTTGAAAGAGGTCTGCGAGAGCTCTCCGTTCTGCAGATCACGCAAGAGAGAAACCTTCTCTATTCTGCGAAGGTCGGTGCATTTTTTCAGCATACTATCGCGAATCGGGCCATAGTTCAGCCGTTGTGTGACAGTGCGGTCGAGGTCAATCAGCTCGTTGACGATCACCCCGTCATTCTGATTCAGAGACACTTGGATTCAATCGTCGAGAGGCGTGATTATTGACCCGAATGGGGCCATTTAGCCTAGGGGATAGGCAGCGATCAGAACGGTCTCGCCGATGGGAACATGGATGCTGACAAGCCTCTCTTCCGGACCGATGTAGGCGCTGCGGATTTCCGTTCCGTAGGACCATCGGAGGGTGTACCAGAGTTCGTTGGGTCCATCGGTTTCCCATGGATGGCGGGGGATTGAGACTTCCAGCAGTCTGTCCGGGCTGGCAAGCGAACAAGATACGGCAAGAAGGATTGCCGAAACGACGATTGCGACGGTTTTGGGGTATGTTTTTCTCTTCATACCTCCTATAACAGAAAAACTGTCGTTTTCATTAGAAATGTCAGGGCGTTTTCCGAAACTTTTTCAGTTTTTTTCTATGTTTTTCAAGGCTGTGCGGTATCGGTCTCTGAAAGACTTGAGGATGGCACGGATATCATCGGACCGGTAGTCGGCATAGGTCCACGGAAGGGTTTGGAAACCGTGGTCCTGGTAGATGAGGGTTGTCTCGGCGTAGATTCCGTCCTTCAGGGGAATGCGGTGGGAGCGGTCCTTGCAGGTGGCAAGAATGAAGTTGGACAAAGAGAGGATGCCCGGATCCAGGTTGAGCTTCCTGTTGCCGTTTTCGTCCGAGAAGTTCTTCTCAAGCTCGTTGGTCCTGGTCTTGATATCTGCCAATGTGGAGGGATCCACAAGATTCTTCATCAGAAACAGGTAACGCACGGGGCGGCTGCCCATCTCGTTGTCGTAGTAATCCGTGTAGGGAAAGTCCATGATGGGGCTCTGCTCTTCTACCGGGCCGAAATCGGTTTCAAGCATCGTTGTTATCTCTTCTTTTCTGTCCTCGGATGTGGAGAGAATGCCTATGACCAATGCACATTTCCGGAAATCCCTTGCTGTTGCCATGTTTAGATTGTCCTCTCAGGAGGCCGGCTTGTCAACTTTCCTTGCGAAGAAGGGCTTTGGGCCTTATTATTGAAGTATGGCCAAGATGATAGTCTTTCTGGGAAACCCGGGCATCCAGTACAGGCTGACCCGGCACAACGTAGGGTTCATGGTCTGTGACAAGGTCCTGGACCTTATGGGCGAAAGCGGTTCCTGGCAGACGAAATTCCATGCACAGTTCATAAAACACGGCCCCTGTGTGCTTCTGAAGCCCCAGACCTTCATGAACGAGAGCGGCATCTCCGTCCAGGAGGCCTCGAAGTTCTTCGGCATCGCTCCGTCGGACATCCTTGTTGTCCATGATGACATCGAGCTTCCGTTCGGAGAGGTGCGCAGACAGCTGGGAGGCGGCATGGGTGGCCATAACGGACTCAGATCGGTTCGCCAACATCTGGGAACCGAGGCCTTCTGCCGTCTGCGGATCGGGGTCGGGAGACCGACCGGCGGGATGCAGGTCGCAGACTATGTCCTTGCACGTTTTTCTCCTTTGGAGGAGAAACAACTTGAGATTACACTGGAAAGCGCAGCACAATCTGCGTTACAATATTCTGGCGCTTGATTTTTCGGGAGAACGGAATGAAAAACAGAGATTTCAGGATATCAGAGACCAGCCGTCTGGAAATGACTTATGAAAAGCCGATGTTCGAGACGGATGAAAACGCCTCGCAGATGTACCGGCAGGCCCAGGAAGTCGCTCAGGTCTACAACAACAGCCACGATCATCCCATAACCGCCGGAAGAGTCTACACCTCAGCGGTCCTTCATCTGGTTTACCAAAGCGTTATCTCCGCCTTCCTGCGCGGAACCGACAGCGATCCCTTCTCCAGGATTTCGGTCCTTGCCGAGAAGAACAAGGATACCGAACAGGTTCTTTCCTTCTATGACAAGATGTTCCCGACCCGCCTGGATAATCTGCGCTTCATCCACGGAGTTGAGACAGTCCGCGCATTCTTCGTGCACCAGGTCCTTCAGGCCAACCCTGCCCTCCTTGCAGCCACAGGCGACATGCTCGACCAGAAGAAGCTCAAGTTCCCCAACGGGACCCAGGCTCTGACGGCAATCATGGGAAGCTACCTCAAGGGCACCTCGTTCTCGGAGTCAACCGAAGATGACCTGTTCTCCTTCCTCACACTTCCTGCGCGCCTTTATCCGGATTCACTGTCCAAGCAGATCGCATACATAATCGAACACTGGGACACCTTGCTTCCGGAAGGCTTTGCA
The DNA here is from genome assembly GCA_017962865.1 of Spirochaetales bacterium. The sequence continues at coordinate 7,125 of JAGCUM010000218.1, read as the reverse complement.
ACGTTGCTTCTGCGCAGCATGGACTACATGCAGGAAGAGGACAAGCCGCACTTCCAGGGCGGACCCGGTCCGATGGAGATTCCCGATTACGCAAGCCTCGGCGACGATGACATCGAATCCTTCACTCCCGACCGCAACTGGATGCCCAACGTCATCATGATGGCCAAGAGCACCCTCGTCTGGCTGGATCAGCTTTCGAAGAAGTACCAGCGCGACATCCACCGCCTGGACCAGATTCCCGACGAGGAGCTGGACTACCTGCGCGATTCAGGCTTCACCGCCCTTTGGCTTATAGGTCTGTGGGAGCGCAGCCCTGCCTCCAAGAAGATCAAGAACCTCTGCGGAAACCCTGATGCAGAGTCATCGGCCTACTCCCTCAAGGGCTATGAGATTTCAGGCCGCATCGGTGGCTGGGAAGCCCTGTTCAACCTCAAGGGCCGCCTGTGGTCACGCGGAATCCGCCTTGCCAGCGACATGGTCCCCAACCACACCGGACTGGACAGCGACTGGATGAAATACCACAGCGAATACTTCATCCAGCAGAGCTATCCGCCGTTCCCATCCTACACCTACAACGGCCCGAATCTCTCCGAAGACCCCGATATCGATATCCGCATCGAGGACCATTACTACAACAGGACCGATGCCGCCGTGACCTTCCGCCGTGTGGACAACAGGACCGGCGCAACCACCTATATATTCCACGGCAACGACGGAACAACGATGCCCTGGAACGATACCGCTCAGCTCGATTTTCTCAACCCGCAGACGAGAGAGGCTGTCATTCAGCAGATTCTTGCGGTAGCCAGGAACTTCCCCGTAATCCGCTTCGATGCAGCCATGACGCTTGCCAAGAGGCACATCCAGAGACTCTGGTACCCCAAGCCGGGAACAGGCGGAGACATCGCAGGAAGAACCTCCTACGGCATGAGCGTGGAAGAGTTCAACCGCCGCATCCCCAACGAGTTCTGGCGTGAAGTCGTCGACAGGATCCAGAGCGAACTCCCCGACACCCTTCTGCTGGCCGAGGCCTTCTGGATGATGGAGAGCTACTTCGTCCGCACGCTCGGAATGCACAGGGTCTACAACAGTGCATTCATGCACATGCTCAAGAACCAGGACAACAAGAAGTACCGCGATATGATCAAGGCAACCTTGGAGTACGATCCCGATATCCTCAAGCGCTATGTCAACTTCATGAACAACCCGGACGAGGAGACTGCCATCGCCCAGTTCGGAGACGGAGACAAGTACTTCGGCGTATGTACCCTTCTTGCAACCCTGCCCGGTCTTCCGATGTTCGGCCACGGACAGATCGAGGGCTTCAGGGAAAAGTACGGAATGGAATACCAGAGGGCGTACTGGGACGAGAGCCCCAACGAGGGACTGATCGAGGAGCACAGAAGAAGGATCTTCCCGCTTCTGAAGATGCGCTGGCTCTTCTCCGAGTCCAGATACTTCCAGCTCTTCGATGCCTATGACGGATACGGCAACGTCCTTGAGTCGGTGTTCGCCTACACCAACGGCGATGACAACCAGATGACAATGGTGCTCTACAACAACCAGTACGAGCGCGTGGAAGGCTGGATCAACCACTCCGCGCCCAAGCTGGTCAAGGACGGCGGAGAAAGGCACCTCGAGACTGTCTCGCTGGCAGAGAGCCTGAGACTCCGCAGAGGCGTAAGACGCTTCCTCGTGTACAGGAATTTCAACAACGGAAAGACCTATCTCTATCCTTCTTCAAAGCTCTTCGAAGAGGGCCTAAGAGTGTCCTTCAACGGCTATGAGACCAAAGTTTTCACCAACATCTACGAGGTTGAGGACATCGATGGCGTCTATGAAAGACTTTACGAAAAGTATCAGGGCCACGGCATCCAGGACCTTGCCCACGAGATCAGCGTGCTGTATCTGGGACCCTTCTTCGAGGCTGTCGAACCGGTCAAGGGGCAGAAGTTCTACAAGGACCTCAAGGCCATCCTCGAAGGCAAGGGCTCTGCGGTGAACAGACGCAACGTGATGCAGACTCTTGGTTCCTGCTACACCTACATGGAGGAGTTCGACTCCCTGTTCTCCAAGATCGGACTGAACCTGCACATCATGAAGCCGCAGATGATTCTGGACGTCCTCAACAGACTCGATGACGTATGCAGATTCCCGGTCTTCGCCAATGCAAACATGATAATCGGCTACGAGTTGCCCAGGATTTTCGCCTCTGCCTTCCTGACGTTGCCGTTCCTCTCTGCAAACGCCACGCTGGAAGAGGGAGTGCGGGTCGTACAGCACCTGCAGCTTGACCGCTTCTTCGAGACGGACGCTTCCATTCTGGCAAGATGCGCCATCCTTACGGCAAAACAGGATCTGGACATCAGGGTTCTTCTGGAAGACAAGACTTTCCTGGACCTCATCGGAAGGAACGAGTATCAGGGAATCCGCTGGTTCCGCGGAGAGGCCTTCCAGGAGTGCATGTACCTTGCAGTCTTTGCAAAGGCCATCGGAAACAAGACGGCCCTTACTGCCGAAGACGAGCTTGAATTCCGCAGGGAAATCGACAAGTGGCTGCGCAAGGGAGCCGAGGCCCACTACAAGGTAGACGGGCTGATTAGCTAAAAAGTACTAAAACGATTACTAGACATATGTTCTCAGCAGTACTATAATTTACGGCATGAAAACATGGTTGACTTATCTGGCTGCCGCTGCAATGGGACTCGCCTTCGAGCTGACTCTCAGGAACAGCGCCGCGTTCGTATCCTGCATGACAATCTTCACCGATGTCGTTCTCAAGCTCGGAATCTTCCTTGTATTCCCCCTTGCATTCTTCTCGATGACTGCAGGAACCGCATCCCTTTCAAGGAAGAAGGGACACGGCAGCTTCATGCTTCTCTCAACCTTTTTCTGGGCCATCTTCACCGCTGCAGCCCTGGCGGTTGTCGCAGCCGTTTTCTTCAGGATCTTCCCTGCTGCATTCCCGGTACCGAGAACCTCTCAGGCTTCTGCCCAGCAGGCCGCGGGCCTTTACGGCGCACTGGCCAATTCGACCTTGGACAAGCTCTATGCCGCAAGTCCGCTGTCAATCAATGCTTTTCTGAATTTCATCAAGTCCAGTGACTGCCTCCTTCCGGTCATCCTGATCGCCCTGATCTTCGGCTATGCCATCAGGCCCACGACCGAGGTAGTAAGGCCGGCTTACATTGTCCTCAACTCCCTCAGCGAAGCCATGTTCAGACTTGCAAAGAAGGTCGCACAGTTCCTGTGGATCGGCATCTTCTTCATTGCGGGAACCTGGTTCGACAGGCTCTGGACGGACGGAACGGTTTTCGTTTCCTGGAAATTCATCGTACTGATCTGCATAACAGGTCTGGGCGGCATCTTCCTGGTGCTCCCCCTGATCTACGGCATCTGCACGGGCTTCAGGAGAAATCCCTACAGACAGATTGCAAGACTGTTCTCCTCCGGCGTGGCCGCTTTCTTCTCAGTCAACTACCTGTTCAGCCAGCCCACGCTGTACACCGACTGCAGAATCAACCTCGGCATCCAGAAGAACATCGTATCCACAGCCCTTCCGATCCACAGCATAATCACAAAGGGCGGAACCGCACTGGTCTCGACGCTGTGCACATGTTCGTTTGTCTATGCAGCCAACGGAGCAATGCCCTCGTTGGTCCAGACCATCACGATTGCCCTTGCCTGTACTCTGGTAAGCTTCCTCTGCTGCCTGCATGCCGGCTATGAGGTTCTGTTCGCAACGGCCTTTGCCCTCGAGATCCTGGGCGTGAACGTCTCCGGTGCAGAGTTTGCAATCATCGGCCTGCTTCCGCTTCTCAACGGTCTTGCCATGGTATTCGACGTCCTTCTTTCCGGTCTTGGAACCAGCTTCACGGCATACCAGCTCAAAGCTGACTGCTACATAAGGGATAAGGACACCATCTGATGAACAACAAAGCCTTCCGTGTCTTTGTACTCCTTCTTCAGATACTGTGCTTTGCAGTCAGTATCGGAGTATGCGTATACGGAATCGTGATTATTGAGGAAGTAGACAACAGCTATCCTTACATCGCTGCGGTCGTCAGGCTTGTGGTAGTGCTTCTGGTTACCGTAGCCTATTACAAATCAAGCGTATCCAACATCAATCCGGGAAATGCCTTCATTATCCTCGCACTGTTTTTCCTGACGGTGACGGAGCTGAGGGTCCTCTCCTATTTCACGCAGCTTACAGGTTTCAGCATCCTGCCGCCGAGAGTAAGCGTAAGGCTTCAGATGTTCTCGCAATACATGCTGATGTTCCTGCTGATAGGCTATGCAATCCACTACCAGAACAACGAGCATAGTACCATAACGCGTTTTCTGCTGCTCGGAACAGCTTCCGTGCTGTTCATTTCCATACTGGTGCCTGCAACCCAGGACATCGAAGGCGTGTGGCAGATGACGGCTCCTTTTTTGATACTCTGCATTCTTTCCGGAGTCGCCCTGATTACGCAGCTTGTCCTGTCTTTCTCGGAACCTACTGCAATGGGTAAGCTGAGAAACTATGCAATACTGATGATGATTGTAGGCAACAGCCTTTCCTTCATATTGAACACTTTGACCTTCACGATCATGGGCTCCACCCTCTTCTTCATAGGCGGTTTCATCGCCATGATCGTGACCCTCAGGAATTCGGTAATACTCTGAACGAGGCATTCAAATGAAAATCGGACAATTCGGTGAATCCTTTATTCCCGTCTTCGACGGGGTCGGCCGCGTCATGAAAGCCTATGCCGAGACAATGGCAAAACGCGGTGAGGAAGTCTATGTCATAACCCCGATGTACAACACCGGATACAGGGGCGGCCTGCCCTATGAAATAGTTGATTTCAACTCATTGGAACTATCCAAGAAGATTCCGTGGAGAATCGGTCTGGAAGCATTCGATCCCCACTTCCTTGCAAGAATAAAGCAGATCGATCTCGATATCATCCACGTCCACGGGCCGGTTTTCGCGGGAAACGCAGGCCTGAATCTGGCCAAGAAGAGGCATCTGCCGATCGTCGGGTCCTTCCATACCAAATTCTATGACGATATCCTTCAGTTCACCGGCGTAAAGACCATTGCGAAGGTCGGTTCACAGGCCGTCGCGGACTTCTTTTCCAAATGCGACGAGGTCTGGGCTGTCTCCGAAGGCACGGGTGAGACCCTGCGCGAATACGGATACAAGGGCGACATCGTCGTAATGCCCAACGGCTCCAACAGAAGGGTCCTGAACGTTGCCAAAGTACCCGAGGTACGGCAGAAGTACGGCATCAGAAGCGATGTCCCGGTGCTTCTCTTCGTCGGACAGATAAGCTGGAAGAAAAACGTAGCCAGAATTCTGGAGGCCTGCTCCATTCTCAAAAAGCAGGGCACGGCATTCCAGCTGGTGCTGGCCGGGCGCGGTCCGGACGAGGAGGCAATCAAGCAAAGGGTGTCGGAGCTTGAACTCAGTGATGTTTCGGTTTTCACGGGCCATCTGACGGACACAGAGACACTCGATGCCATCTATTCCGTTGCAGATCTCTTTGTTTTCCCGTCCATATATGACAACGCTCCGATGGTAGTACGCGAAGCTGCAGCCCAGAGAACACCCTCCCTTGCAGCAGAAGGTTCCTGCACAGCCGAAGTCATCAAGGACGGAGACAACGGCATCATAAGCAAGGATGAAAGCCCTGCCGTCGCACATGCCATCTCTGACTTCCTTGCACTTCCCCAAGAGAAAAGAAGGGCCATGGGAGACAGAGCCTACGAGACCATACCTATTCCATGGGACGGCCCTCTGATGGACACCATCCTGGGCAGATACCGCGCCCTGATAGAGAGCAACAACCTCAAGTACAGAAAGAGCCGCTGATTACTCTGCTTCCAGAAGCCTCTCCGACATACGGGCCATGTCTTCGGGATTGACCTTGACTGTCTTTCTGTCGTAGCTCAGAAGTCCGTTGACCTCCTGCTCCACATCCGAAACCTGCGTATAGATACTTGCAGCAAGGCCTTTGCGCTTTGCAGGGATTATCTGCTTTTCATAGAGCTTCACTATTGCCCCTGTCAGATCCTCCCTGCTTCTGTATTTTCTGTATGTGAAGGCCTTTTTCTCGGTAAGCCCCATTTCCATTCCATAGCCGCCGAACTCAGACAGAATCACCGGTCTCCCCAGCTTGTCGGGTTTGAAGCGGTAAGGTCTGAAATAGACATGAAGGCTCCTGAAATCCCCTATTTTCTGATCGTGCCAACCCGATGCATGGTCGATGGTTCGGCTGTCATCCAGCTTTCTGATGTTATCGGTGATACGCTTGGAATCGAACTGTCCCCAGCCCTCGTTGAAAGGAACCCACATCGCAATGCAGGTGCAGTTGTAGAGGTTTCTGACGGTGCCGTAGGCCTCATCTTCCCAGATTTTCCTCTCGTGTTCGTCCTCTCTGGCAAACTTGTCATACCTGTCGTCCTTCAGAAACGATCCGATTATCAGCGGAGCACTGATGACCGGCAGCCGGTAACGGCCTCCGCCGGAAACCATGTCCTGCCACACAAGCATTCCCAGGCGATCGCAGTGGTAATACCACCTGAGCGGTTCCACCTTTATATGCTTTCTCAGCGTATTGAAGCCCATCTCCTTCATCCTGCTGATATCATCGACGAAATCACTGTCATCTCTCGGGGTATAGTAGCCGCCTTTATAATAGCCCTGATCCAGAAGACCATGGTGAAAAATCGGCTGATTATTCAACAACAGGACATTGTGACCCTTGCTGTCCGATCCGATTCCGAAAGTCCTCAGCCCGACGTACGAGTGAACGGTATCCGCTCTGGCGCTTATATCGAAGTTATATAAATAAGGATCGTCCGGAGACCAAAGACGAGGGTTATCGATCTTTATATATACCTTCTCGTTTGTCTTGATCTCGTGCTCTTTTCCGTCGATTGAAAGAGTGGCCCGGTCTACCGTCTCATCGCTCATGCACACCGCAATCCAGAATCCCTCGAGATCAGGCAGAATCTTCAGCTGCCGGATATAGGTTTTCGGGACCTTCTCCATCCAGACGGTCTGCCAGATTCCGCTCGTCTTGGGGTACCAGATACCCCCGGGGGTCGAACTCTGCTTTCCCCTGGATATCTCCT
>JAGCUM010000217.1 GCA_017962865.1 Spirochaetales bacterium | reverse complement strand
GAGTCTTCTCGGATTCATCGCGGATGTAGAGCCGAAATCCTTCCTGATCCAGCGGATTGTTGTTGTAGCGATAGCGTGTAAGACGGCGCAGCCTTGCATCCTTGTAGAAGGCATAGCCTCCTGCAGTGTTGGAAATGAGGGTGAAGAAGTCCTTGCTTCCCAGGTAGTTTATCCATGGAAGCGGTGTCTTCGGAGTCTCTATCACATATTCCTTTGCCTTGTCGTCGAAATGTCCGAATCTCATTTTTTCAATCCTCTGTCTTCTGTTCTTTGTATCCGTCAGTCGCCGTAGCCGGCCATTACATCACGAAGGAAGTAGGCGCTGTCCTTGGGGATGCGTCTCTGGGTCTCGTAGTCGCAGTAGACTATGCCGAATCTCTTGGAGTAGCCGTGCGTCCACTCGTAGTTGTCGATGAAGCTCTAGCAGAAGTAGCCCTTAAGGGGCACGCCTTCCTTGATAGCCTGGGCGCAGATGTTCAGATGGTCTGAAAGGTAGGCAATCCTCTGAAAATCATGGCATCTTTCTATTACTGTACCATCATCGAGTGTCTCTTTCGTAATCCTGTCATCGCAGGCAGCGCCGTTTTCGGTAATGTAGATGGGAATCTTTCCGCCTGTGTAGGCGCTTGCCCACTTGAGCAGTCTCAGCAGTCCGTGGGGTGTGATTGCCCAACCGATTCCGCTTGTCTTTTCCTCCCATCTGGGGGCAAAACCGATGTTCAGCGGTGCGGTATCGGACCACTGGACCACGTGCTCGCTGTAGTAGTTGATGCCTAGGAAATCGATAGGTGAGGAGATTATTTCAAAGTCATCTTTTTCTATCGGAAAGCTCCACTTGAGTTCGTCGGTAACGTACTCGGGATAACAGCGTCTGAAGATGGGGTCCATGAACAGTCCCGACCTCAGGTCCCTGTGGCGGTCGGCTGCAATCCTGTCTCTCGGGTCTTTGGTTGCAGGTCTCGGGGTCTCGAGGTTGTGGGTGATGCCGATCGGAGCAGTCAGTCCGGTCTTGCGGTACTCCTGTACTATCAGGCCGTGGGCCAGGTTGACGTGATGGACTGCGGCCCTGAACTGATCCTCGTCCTGTATGCCCGGGGCATGGTTTCCGATCAGGTAGCCCAAGAAGGTGATGCACATGGCCTCGTTGATGGTGATCCACATGTCCACAAGGTCCCCGAGTTCCTTGAATAGTACTTTCGCGAGGTATTGAAGGTCATAGGCAGTCTGTCTGTTTGCCCACCCGCCCTTGGCCTGGATTTCGCTGGGCATGTCCCAGTGATAGATGGTGCAGCAGGCCTTCATGTTGTGTCTGTGAAGCTCCTTGCAGAGGTTCCTGTAGTACTCGATGCCCTTGGGGTTGACCTTCGTGCCGCCGTGGGGGAGGACTCTGGGCCATGAAACCGAGAAGCGGTAGGCCTTGAATCCCAGTTTGGCCATGAGCTCTATATCCTCTTTATATCTATGATACTGATCGGCGGCCACGCTGCCGTCCTGGCCTTCGAAGACCTTGCCCGGAACTTTGGCAAAGTCATCCCAGATGCAGCTTGTGCGTCCGTCTTCGTTTCCCGCGCCCTCTACCTGATAGCTGGCGGTGGCGGCTCCTATGAGAAAATCCTCGGGCAGAAACGGTCTTGTGAGCATTCTGTTTCCCTTCCTCTTTTTTTTCATCAGTTTTTGTTGACTGAGCTTCCGAAGTAATGATAACCAATGTTTGTACACTGTGTAAACAAACTTCTTCAAAAGTTTCAGAACGGGAGGAAAGAGGCAATGCCCATAGACAACAACATGTTCCAGAAGAATGCAAACACTTCTCTGGTGGCACGCCTTGTCTGGCAGAGAAAGAGCATCTCCCGCGCGGATATCGCCCGCGAACTGGGTCTCTACCGTTCCACGGTGACGAACATCACTTCTTATCTTATCAACGCAGGCGTGATCAGGGAGGGCAGGCTGCTTTCCTCCACCCAGCAGGGCGGACGAAAGGCCGTCGAACTTTCGATCAATCCCGATTTCGGTTGCGTATTCGGCTTTGATGTTCAGCCTTCGCACTATCGCGCAGTGATTCTCTCCGCCGACGGAACCGAGCTCTGGCGCGAGACCGGAAGCTTCGGTGTGATCTCGGTCGTCGAGATGGTGGACAAGGTCATCGAGCGCGCCTTCGAGGCACATAAGAGAATCGGAACTCCGGTTCTGGCACTCAGCTTCGCCATCCCGGGCATCGTGGACGACTCATACGGCAAGATAGTGGATTCATTCCCGTTCGGAATCAAGGACGTGGACATCCGCTCCTACATCCGCAGCAAGTATGATTATCCGGTGTTCATCGAAAACGATGCCAACACCGCAGCCTGGCTGGACATCCTTTCCAACGGAGCCTGGGGCAATGCAATCTCAGTCGTAGCCGATTATCACGAGGAGTTCAGGACAGCTCCCGACATCGTCGGAATCGGAGTCGGAATGGGACTGATCTTCTCGGGCAAGGTTTACAGGGGCACCCACAACGCCGCAGGCGAGTTCAAGAGCTTTACGTGGAAGACCGGGATGAGCAACCAGAGCGGCCTTCCGACCGAGGTTCTGCGCTGCACACAGGACAGCGAGGATTGCAGGGCTCAGTGGCTGGAGGATACCTTCAAGTCCTTCATCCCGCTTATTTCGGTCAT
>JAGCUM010000216.1 GCA_017962865.1 Spirochaetales bacterium | reverse complement strand
TTTTCTTCCGCAGGGAAGGATTGAATTCGATACTCCTCTGGCTGTAAACTTAATCGAGGCAGGACCACGACAAGATGAGGACTTACACCGGGAAAACCAAGATAATGATAACGGCACTGATGGTGCTGTGGGTCGTTTTCCAGCTGTGGTTCAACACATTCGGAATAATATCATCGGTCAATCTCAGGGCATTTCACAGCCTGTTCCTGCTCCTGTTCGCATTCCTTCTCTACCCTTCGGACAGAAGGAAGGAGGACGAACTCAAGCGCCCCACCGTTTTTGACATACTCGTGATAGTCATTGCCTTCGTTGCCTTCGGATACCTGATTGTCACATATACCGACTTCGCCCGCACCGGAGGAAGAATAGATACCTTCCAGATGTGCATTGCAGTTGCCGGAATCCTGGTAGTCTTCGAGGCAGGAAGAAGGACATCTAGAAGCCTTGCGATTCTTGCCCTGGTTTTCCTTGCCTACAATTTCTTCGGCAGATTCATCCCCGGATACCTCGGACACAACGGATTCACGCTCAAGAGAATCCTCATAACACAGTTCTGGGGAACACAGGGAATACTGGGAACCGGCGCAGGAGTTTCGGCCACATATGTCTTCCTGTTCGTCGTCTTCGGGGCATTTCTCAAATACAGCGGATTCTCGAACTTCATCAACGACCTTTCGCTTTCCCTGGTCGGCAAGAGCCCCGGAGGGCCTGCTAAGGTTGCGGTCATCGCAAGCGCCCTTCTGGGAATGGTTAACGGCTCTGCAGTAGCAAACGTAGCAACGACCGGAACAATAACGATACCCCTGATGAAGAGAACCGGTTATAAAAATGAGTTCTCTGCTGCAGTAGAGGCTACCGCTTCCACCGGAGGACAGTTCTGCCCGCCCGTCATGGGGGCAGCGGGATTCATCATGGCGGAGTTCCTGAATGCTAGATATACAACGGTCATGCTTGCGGCTCTTGCACCCGCCTTCCTCTATTATCTGGGCCTGATAATGTCCGTCCATTTCGAAGCAAAGAGACTCGGGCTGACGGGAATACCGGAAGAGGACATCCCCTCTGCAAAAGAGGTTCTGAAGAACGGCTGGCATCTGATGATTCCGCTAGTCGTCCTCATCACCGTTATGGTCTTCGGCAAGAGTCCGCTCTATGCCGCTACACTGGCTATCCCGGTCACGGTGGCATCGTCCTGGCTCAGGAAAGATACCCGCATGACGTGGGACAAGATCGTTGCCGCCTGTGTCGAAGGTGCCAAGGGTGCCGTGACGGTCGGAATCTCATGCCTGCTGATCGGTGTCATAATCGGAACAGTTACCCTCACAAGCCTCGGTCTGAACCTCGGATACATGATTCTGAACGGCTTCACCGGAAGCAACATATACCTCGTGGGCCTTCTGGTGATGATCATTTCCGTGATACTCGGAATGGGCGTTCCCGGGGTTGCGGCCTATGTCATCGTCCAGGCTGTTGCGGTTCCGGTACTGCTCAAGGCCGGTGCGCTTCCCCTTGCCGCCCACATGTTCTGCCTCATCTATGCCTGCCTTTCCAACATCACGCCCCCGGTTGCCATAAGCTGCTACGTTGCGGCGGGAATCGCAAAGGCCGACCAGACGAAGACGGGCCTCATTGCAGTCAGGCTTGCCCTTACGGGATTCATCATTCCGCTCTTCTTCCTGGCCAATCCGGTATTGCTTCCCCTTGCAGGCAACAATGCGATGGCTACCGTACTTGCCGTTGCTACGGCAGCAGTCGGAACGGTGATGCTGTCCGGAGGTCTTGAAGGCTGGTTCGTACTGAAGCAGCACTGGATTGAGAGGATCCTCTTTGTTGCAGCCGCCCTTCTTCTCCTCTTCCCCGGGACAACTACGGACATCATCGGGTTGGGCTTGACGGTTGTCCTCATTGTCGTGCAGGTAAGTAGAAATAAAAAGAATAATGCGATAATGTGAATCTGCTATGAAAAAGATTCTGATCGTTATTTCAATTCTCATATTGGCTTCTTTCTGCATATTCGCAGGCGGTTCGAAGGAAAGTTCCTCTCCGGAAGAGCATCCCAAGGTCATCATCCGCTTCCCCACTGCCGGTGCTTCAGGTGCCCTGTATTCGGTTGGTGCGGCAATCACGAACATGTGGAATACCCAAATCCCGTTCGTTAAGGCATCGAGCCAGGCATCGGCCGGAGGAATAGACAATCTGAATCAGATTGCTGACGGAGAAAGCCAGGTCTCCATTGCAATCAGCTCCAACTGCTGGCAGAGCTTCAACGGTACCGACAGCTTTGAAGGAAGGGCAAATCCGAATCTCAGGGTCATTGCAGGCCTCTATCTCAACCCGAACCAGGTTGTCGTCACATCAAGAAGCGGCATCAGGACACTTACCGATGTCAAGGGAAAACACTTTGCCGTTGCGGCATCGGGCTCCAGCGTCGAGGGAGAATGCAGGAACCATTTCACTGCCGCAGGACTGAGATACCCCGATGATATCCGCGCCGAGTATATCTCCTTCTCCGACTCCGCAGAACTGTTGGGAAACGGCCAGATAGACGGAGCATGGATTATGAGCGGAATCCCCGCCTCCGCAGTGAGCCAGACCCTCTCTTCAGGATGCAGACTGCTGGAGATCGATGAGCAGACCATCGAAGCTCTCAAATCCGAGTATCCATGGTATGTCACCTACACCATTCCGGCAGGTTCATATCCCAATCAGGACGAAGATGTCCGCACCACCGCAATCAAGATGGTCATGTTCTGCTCTACGGATCTTGATGACGAGACGGTCTACATGCTGACCAAGACTCTTTGGGAGAATATCGGGGAACTCGGCCAGTCCCAGGGCAACCTCAGGGGCCTGACTGCGCAGGAAGCTGTCCGTGATAT
>JAGCUM010000021.1 GCA_017962865.1 Spirochaetales bacterium | reverse complement strand
TCCCTGTCCAGCTCCCTCCACAGGCCATCATGGGCTGCACGATGAAGTACAACCTGAAGGCCATAATCACTTCGGATGAGCTTGCCCTGAAGACCGAGCTTGCCAAGAGCACCAAACCGACTCTGGCCGTCATCAATCCCGCACAGAGCGCAGAGCCGTGTGACATGACTGAAGTTGATCCTTCCGATCCTTGTGCGATGCTCTTTACCAGCGGTACGACAGGACAGAGCAAGGGAGTACTACTCTCCCACAGGGCAATCACCACAGGAGCAAAGAACGGCTGCTACGGCTACCCGGATGTCTTCTTCCAGCGCTATGTGCTGGTCCTGCCTCTGACACACATCTTCGGTCTCATCAGAAACCTGATGACGAGCATCTATACCGGAAGCGCAATCCGCATCTGCAGAAACCCGAAGGACATGTTCAAGGATATCGCAATCTTCAAACCCAGCATCCTCGTTCTGGTTCCCGCCCTTGTAGAGATGGCGTTGAACCTCTCCAGACAGCTTGGACGCAACATGTTCGGTTCGGATGTGAAGACCATCATCTGCGGCGCTGCAATGGTTCCGCCATATCTGGTCAGGGACTACGACAGGTTCGGTATCAAACTCCTTCCAGGCTACGGCCTCACGGAGAGCGCAAACCTTGTCAGCGGCAATCCGGAATCCGATCTGCATCCCGAATCGGTCGGATACATCTACCCGGGCATGCAGGCTAAGGTCGTGGAAGGAGAGTTGTGGATAAAGGGACCCAATGTGATGGACTGCTATCTCAACGACCCGGCAGAGACCGAAGCCTCCTTCGTAGACGGCTGGTTCCGTACCGGAGACCTGGTGAGGTTCGATGAGGACCAGAGGCTCTACATCACCGGACGTCTGAAGGAACTGATCGTGCTGGCAACAGGAGAGAACATCTCCCCGCAGGAAATCGAGAACACCTTCGACATGATAGACGACATCCAGGACTGTCTTGTCACCCACAGGACCGAGAACGGCATGGACATCCTTACTCTTGAGGTTCTTCCGAGAATGGCCAATCTCAAGGCAAAGGGCATTGAGGACATCGAGGGACATCTGAGGGACGAGATCAACGAGGTGAATGCAAATCTTCCGTCGCACTGCCGCATCAACAGGATCGTCATCAGGGACAAGGACTTTGCAAGAAGCCCGAGCATGAAGGTATTGAGGAATCAGCCGGAATGAACAGAAGCGATATTTTGGAAAAACTGAAGGACATATTCAGAACCGCCCTCCCCGATAAGGCGGACGTGATGGATAGGATCGATGAGGATTCGGATCTGCGGACACAGGTCGGACTGAACTCAATAGGCATGATCTGCATGGTCATAATGATCGAGGAGACCTTCTCCATCCAGTTCGGAGATGTCGGATTCAACGATTTCGAAACCGTAAGGGATGTAGTGGACTACATCGGAAAAAGAAGTCAGGAGTAAAAATGAAGAAAGCAACAGCCATTATCTGCACCCTGCTCCTTGCAGCTGCAGCCTTTGCCGGGACAATGTCATTCCAACTGGGATTCTCCATACTCGGAATCAATGCCGGCGCAACAATCGGTGTGACCGACAGCGTCAGAATCGGAGCCGGAATCTCCGCGGCCAGAGTGGCAAACCAGCCGGAGGACAAGTTCGGTTGGATATATGCACAGGGAATCGTCTCTGTGGACCTGATTCCAAATGTCGGAAACGATCTGGATCTGAGGTTCGGCCTCAGCTACCTCAATATCAACGGCAATGATTCCGTGGTGTACGATGACGAATCGACGACCACTGAGCCTACATATATGAAATTCGCAGGTTTGACCTTCGGACTGCAGTATACGCACTGGTTCGGCTACCGCAGGTCCCACGGCCTTTTCGTGGGATTCGACATCCCCGTCGGAGGCTATGTCAGCGCCTACTCCCGCTATGAATACGACGAGCACGGCCCGTTCGTAGGTCCTCTGACCTCCGTGGCAACCCTGGGCGTACTGTTGACCTCCATCAGAACGGGTTACTGCTTCCAGTTCTGATTCCCGATGAAAGGCAGAAGCGTCGCAAAAATCTTTCTGGTGGCCCTGATAGTCACCTATCCTCTTTTCATTTTCCTGACCCTGGTGGTGTTCAAGCTGCCCATCAGCATCGTCTCCATCGGGATGATGATCATAGCCATCGCCTACTTCGGCTTCTTCCATACCAAAGGCAAACGCAACTGGAGTGCAATCCTTCTGGGACTCGTGGCAATCGTAGTTCTGATAACCCAGAGCGAAACGGTGCTCAAGTTCTATCCCATCTGCCTGACACTGGTCTTCCTCGTGGCTTTCGGAGTCCCGCTTCTGAGGGGCAAACCCATCATCACCACCTTTGCGATGATGACGGACAGTGCCATCGAGACACACCCCGGCAGGGGCATCCTCGAGCGCTGCTGCAAGGCCCTCAACATAATGTGGTGCATCCACTTCATAATCAGCCTTGCAATCAACTTCTTCATCGTATTCGGCAGCACGCTTCAGATCTGGACCCTCTACAACGCCCTCATCTCCTACCTCGTGCAGGGCGTTCTCATCACCATCCAGTTCCCGATAGTCTCACTTGCCAACAGGAAGGCAGACAAAATCATCCTTGTAAGGGACGTCCGGCCGGATGCAAGACCCTCGGACTATGTGGTCGGCTACTACGGCGAAACCTATACCTACCTCTCTCCGGAAAACCGCACCTGGTCCGAGCTTTTCAGTCAGACCGATACCGCTGAGACCGGTTCGGACCTCTGGGACTTCACCGTCGGCCTCGTATCGAAGCTTCAAAGCGGCCAGCAGACGGACATGGACCTGGACAAGCCTTTCCAGCAGGAAGTCCTGCGCCTGTGGGAGAGTACGGAACACGGTGAAAATGATTTCCACATGTTGCCTTGTCCGCCCAAACGGAGGATAATCGACCTTATAAGAAAACTATGCGCAAAGTAATCATTCTTCTTGCCATGCTGATTCTTCTCCTTCCGCTCTTTGCAGCCGAAAACATCGGAACCGAAGTCGATCTGATGTCGGGAGACTATTCCTTCATTTCCGATGCATTCGGCGGCTCCACGATGGCAGGGCTCTTCAAGCAGACAAAGACGGTCGCAGGAAGCCCAAGAAGCTTTGTCTCCACGGGAAAGATCACCATAGCCACAGGTAAGGGAATCGTGTGGTGCACGGAGAAACCCTATGCCTCCATCCTGGTTGTCGGAAGAGACAAACTGGTACAGAAAATCCGTGAAGGGGAACCGTCACATCTTGATATTGCCAACAACCCCATCTACATCCAGATTGCAACTTCCATGGAATGTGTTTTCAGTGCCGATTTTTCTAAGATAGCTTCACTTTTCACGACATATCTCAGCAAAGAAGGCACCAATTGGACTCTTACCCTTATTCCCAAGGATAAGGTTGTCGGGTCATTCATGACCGGTATAATCATGACAGGATCCTCCTCTTTCGAATCCCTCAAGATGACGGAGACCACCGGAGATTCCATCCTGTATGAGTTCTCGGACCTTCAGATAAGGGAGCTGACCGATGAAGAGCTTGCACTCTACTCGCTTTAATGGCGCGGCCATCTTCCTGGCAGCCCTTCTGGTTCTGTTTGCCGCAGCTGCCGTTGCCTGCATCGTCAGCCCCCGCAAGATCAGCACAAGCTTCACAAGCATGATTCCTCAGGGCGGAGTATCGGACTCGATGCTCAGGGCCGAAACGGCATTCACCGAAGGCCAGAATGCCAACGTGAACATCTTCGTAAGCGGAGAGGATTTCCAGACGGTGAAAGACAAGGCAATGGAGATTTTCCCCCTGTTGGAAAGAAGCGGCGCCTTCGAAACAATAACGATAGAAAGCTCAGCTCTGGATACACAGGAGCTCTTCTCAATGGTATCCGAGAATGTATACAGACTGCTTGACGAGGATACACGCAACAGGATCAAGGCAGACCCGGTCTCCTTCCAGGATGACAGCCTTGCAAGGATCTTCGGGGCCTTCACGATATCTTCTCTGGCGGATCTGGACAAAGATCCCTTCCTTCTGAGCGAAACGGTCTGGCTTAATCTTCTGGACAAGGTAGGCAATCTCACTTCGTTCTCCCCCAAGGACGGGGTTCTGTGTGCTCAGGTGGACGATATCTGGTACGTGATAATCAGCGGTCGTCTGACTGCAGAGAGTCTCAGTCTGGCAGGAAAGAACAGCGGAATCGAAAGCATCTTCGATATCTGCGACAGATATAGCGAGGAGAATGCCAGGATAAGTTGCAGTGGCCTTGCATTCCACAGCTATGAAAGTGCAAGCGGAGCCCAGAATGAGATTACCGTCATCTCGGTGGTCTCGGTAGTTCTCATTCTCTTGATGTTCTTCCTCCTGTGCAGGAACTTCCATATACTCTGGCTGTTTGCCATGAGTCTGGCAATCGCCACCGGAAGCGCAGTTGCGGCCTTGCTTCTGTTCTTCAGGGAAATCCATGTGCTTTCCATGATATTCGGGACGACTCTCATCGGAACCTGCATAGACTATTCCATACACAGCTACATGACCCTTGCCCAGAAGTCCCCGGATGAGACCTTCGATCTGAGAAAGAAGCTCGGAAAGAGCCTGAGCGTCAGTTTCATATCGACCGAACTGTGCTACCTTGTGCTTCTATTCTCCTCCTACGGAATCCTCAAGCAGATGGCCGCAATCTCCCTTACCGTCCTTCTCAGCTCATATCTAGTAGCCATGCTGCTCTACCCCAGGCTGCTGTCGCAGAAGATGATCAATCCGAAATCCTTCGCAGCCAAGCCGGAAAGAAAGGTTTCGGTACCGCTTCTGCTTCCGATCCTTGCCCTTTCGGCAACGATCCTTCTGGTTGTCCAGATTCCGCGCCTTACGGTGAAGAACGATATTACAAGCCTCTACACCCCGTCGGAGAGGATGCTCGAGGGCGAAGCTACTGCCGGTAAGGCAACAGGATTTCTTTCCACAACCTACGCGATAGTGGAAGGAACGGATGAAAATGACGTACTTGAGAAAGAGTACCTCTTTGCCTCAGAGCTGGAGAAACTCAAGTAAAGCGCAAGCATCTCAGGCTATATAGCAACCTCATCATTCGTGCCTCCCGCATCGGTTCAGAGATCAAGCCTCGAGGCTGCTTCAGGCCTTATCCCGCTCTTGGATGAGCAGTGCGAAATCCTGGGTGTATCTGAAGAGGATAAGGCTGCAATAATAGCCCATATTTCCGATAATGCTTCATTATTCTCAACATCATCCCTGCCATCAAGCATCCGTTCGATGCTTGGCTCGATTTCTCTCGGAGAGATCGACGGCCGTTTCTATGAGGTTGTTGTAATCCAGAATGCAAAGGACGGAGATGAGATAAAAGCCCTTTCACAATCCTTCGAAGGAGTCGAATACTTCCAGACAAGCAAGGATGTCAGCCGTGAGCTGGACAAACTCTCCACGCTTATCTTCAGGATGTTCATCATCGCAATAGCCGCCATCATAATCGTTCTTGTGATCCTGTTCGGATGGAAGAAGGGTCTTGCGATGAGTCTTGCCCCCTACACCGTTCTCATCGGAACAATCGGAATCCTGACACTCTTCGGTTACAGGCTCGACTTCTTCGTGGCAGTCGGTCTCGTGCTGATCGTGGGACTGGGTCTGGATTACATGGTCTTTGCAAGATCGGAAAAAAGCAACGGTTCCAAGAAGGCAATCTTCCTGTCGTTCATTACAACTGAACTGAGCTTCGGTTCCCTGCTGTTCAGTTCATTCACACCCGTACACATCTTCGGACTTACGGTATTCATCGGAATACTTGTGGCCTTCCTGTGTGCCATCGGAGCAGACAAATGAAAAGGAAAACACTACTTGTCGTTTCATTGCTTGCAGCATTCCTCTGCCTTACCTCATGCACCACGCTGAGGGTCCGCATGGGAGAGAGCGCCTACTTCCACCTTCTTCCCCTCTCGGCCATAGACGAGCCGGTTGATTCGTACCAGCTGGTCACCGGAACCTTTCCGGGCTATGAGAACGTTGCGATGGAAGCCTGGTTCACATCCGATGAGACAGCTCTCAATCTGGTCATGTTCGCTCCTACAGGTCAGACGATGGGCAAGGTGACCTACGACGGAGAGAATCTCAGCTTCGAGACCTCCTTCCTTCCCGAGTACAGGATCATCGGCATGTTCATAGTTGCAGACATGCAGATCTGCTTCGCCTCCTCCGATGCCATCGGAGCGGAATTCGCCACCAGCGACCTGGTCCTGGTGGAATCGTATTCCGAGGGAGATCTCAAACGGAGGGTTATTCTCGAAGGTGATGAAATCATCTACAACATAGAATATGAAGAAGGCGGCATACATGTAGTAAACCGCCTCCGTGATTACAGCTATCAGATAGAGTTTCTTCAGTAACAATCAGGCTTTGAAGAAAGCCTTCATTCCCTCAGTAAGGTTCAGCGTATCCTTTGTTCCCGCAGTCTCGTAGGGAGAATGCATTGCAAGCTGTGCTGCCCCGATGTCCACCGTAGGAATCGAGAACTGGGTGGTTGAGATATTGCCCAGCGTGCTTCCTCCGGTGACGTTGGAATTGTTGAAGAACAGCTGGTAAGGAACATCGGCATCCTTCAAAATTCCCTTCAGATAAGAAGCGGAATAAGCATCGGTGGTGTATTTCTGGTTTCCGGCGTACTTGATAAGCACTCCTCCGTTGATCAGCGGCTTGTTGGTCGGATCGCACTTCTCCTGATAGTTGGGGTGCATCGAATGACCGTTGTCCGCACTGAGCATGAAGCTGGATGCCTGGATGCTGCAGCGCTTGTCGAAATCCCAATCCAGGGCACAACCGATGCGGTGGATGACCTGTCTGAGGAAATCGCTGTTTGCGCCCTGCTTCGTGGAGCTTCCGACTTCTTCATTGTCGAAGAGTGCAATCATCTGGATCTTGGAGGTAGCCGAGTCCTCGCAGTCGATGAAAGCCTTGAGGGCACAGAATGCGCACTGCAGGTCATCGATCTTCGGGCTTGAGAAGAACTCCTCGTCTGCTCCCCAGATCGAAGGAGCTGTCCTGTTATACAGAAAGAGCTCTGTATCGAGCAGATTCTCTTCATCGACCTCAAGGGCTTCTGCAACCAGCTCACGGATCGTGTGCTCCGAACCAAGGGAGATTATGGGCAGCATATCCTTCTGGACCTTGTACTCATAACCCTTGTTGGCCTCGCGGTTCTGATGGATGCAAAGATTGACTATCTGACAAAGATCCCTATCGAAATTCACTAGTCTCTGGCTGATTGTACCATCGTTTTCCTTTACAAAAGCTCTGCCGGCTATTGAAAGCGGACGGTCGAACCAGGGGGCCATCAGCATTCCGCCGTAGGCTTCTACGTTGAGTGTGGTATACGTTCCGCCGTTTCGGATTTCCGGATTCTCCTTGAGTTTGAAGGACGGAGAATCCGTATGAGCAGAAACAATCGAGTATCCGGTGGCATTTTCCTGAGGCATTCTGAAAGCAAGGAGTGCGCTTCCGTTACGGGTGATGAAGTAGCAGTTTCCCGCCTCAAGCGAGAAGGGGCTCTTCTCGTCCAAACGGATGGCACCGGCATCTTCGAGCATGGCTGCCGCATTGGCGACCACATGATAGCAAGACGGGCTGTCCTGGATGAAATCAGTCAGCTCCAGCGTTGATTCGATATATTTCTGATCCATGTATACTCCGATAAATAAGGCCGGCGAAAACACCGGCCATCTTGTTTATTTCTCGAGAACTGCCTTGATTCTTCTGACACCCGCAGAGGAGCTCTCCTCCTTGAGGATGTGGAAGTGACCCATATCTCCGGTATGCTCGACATGAGGACCGGCACAGACTTCCTTGGAGAAATCGCCGATTGAATAGACAGTGACCTGCTCGCCGTACTTGCTGGAGAAGAATGCGATTGCACCGTTCTTCACAGCCTCTTCGGGGCTCATGGTCTCGACCGTGACCTTGAGGTCTCTGCCGATCTGCTCATTGACGATATCCTCAACCTGCTTGATCTGCTCCGGAGTCATCTTCTCATGATATGTGAAGTCGAATCTGAGTCTTTCGGGAGTGATGTTGGAACCCTTCTGGCCTACCTCGTTACCGAGAACCTGACGGAGGGCAGCCTGGAGCATGTGGGTTGCGGTATGCAGAGCGGTTGTCTGCTCGCTGTGATCACCCAGTCCGCTCTTGAAATCTCCTGCCATTGCCGTTCTGGAGAGTTCCTGATGCTTTGCGAATGCCTCCTGGAATCCCTTGACATCAACGGTGAAGCCCTTCTCCGCTGCGAGCTCCTGTGTAAGCTCGATCGGGAATCCGTAGGTATCATAAAGCTTGAATGCAGAACCGCCTGCAATCTCCTTCACGCCCTGCTTCTCCAGGAAGAATGTCATCTTGTCGAACTGCTTCTCTCCCTTCTCGAGGGTCTCGGAGAACTTGTTCTCCTCGGCTGTAAGCTCACTGTAGACTCTGTCCTTGTTCTGAACCAGTTCGGGATAAGGCTCACCGTAGAGCTCGATGACAACTTCGGCAACCTTTGCCAGGAATGCTCCCTCGATTCCGAGGTGCTTGCCGTTTCTGACAGCTCTTCTGATGAGTCTTCTGAGGATGTAACCCTGTCCTACGTTTGATGGGGAGACTCCTCTCTGGTCACCGAGGATGAAGGTGCTGGTTCTGATGTGGTCGGCGATGATTCTCATCGAGACATCGGTCTTCTCGTCCTGTCCGTATGTGACTCCGGCCAGCTCTCCGATCTTTCTGAGAATCGGCTGCATGACTTCCGTCTCATAGACGCTCTTCTTGCCCTGGAGGATTGCGATGGTTCTCTCGATTCCCATTCCGGTATCGATGCACTTGCGCTCCATCTCGATGAACTTGCCGTCCTTGGTCTTCTGGTAGCCCATGAGAACGTCGTTCCAGACTTCGAAATACTTGCCGCAGGAGCAACCGGGCTTGCAATCGGGACCGCATGCCGGGCGCCCGGTATCGATGAACATTTCGGTATCAGGTCCGCAGGGTCCGGTTTCTCCGGCAGGTCCCCACCAGTTGTCCTCTCTGGGCATGAAATGGATTCTCTCATAGGGGATTCCGCACTTATTCCAGATAGCTGCGCTTTCCTCATCACGGGGGATACCCTCTTCGCCTTCGAATACTGTTACTGAAAGCTTATCCGGATCGATTCCGAGCTCCTTGGTCAGGAACTCATAGCTCCAGGGAATCATCTCCTTCTTGAAGTAGTCACCGAGGGACCAGTTTCCAAGCATCTCGAAACAGGTAAGGTGATGCGGATCGCCTACGCTGTCGATATCACCGGTTCTGATACACTTCTGATAGTCGGTAAGTCTCTTTCCTGCCGGATGGGGCTGACCGAGGATGTACGGTACAAGAGGATGCATGCCGGCTGTAGTGAAAAGCACGGTCGGATCGTTCTCGGGAATGACGGAAGCGCCACTGATCTGAACGTGGCCCTTGGATACGAAAAAGTCGATGAATTTCTTTCTCAGTTCGTTAGCTGTAAGTGGTTTCATAATGCATTAGATATTATCTATATTTAAAAAAACAATCAACAACAGATACCGCCCGAAAGGGCTTCCCCGGTTCCGTTTTTGACACAAAATCGTGTCATTATTTCCCCGATGTGTCAAAATGATACAGAATTGAGCAGTTTTCATCCGCTTGTTTCAATTTGTCCCTGATTCTGCAGTTCGTAAGGTGTGCACACCAAGGGACTGATTCAGCATAAGTCTTTTTCTACAAATTAGTTACATAAAAGTTGGCACGAAATGTGCTATTACATAAGTGTCGGTCGGATGGCCGATGAAAGAAAAAACAAATAAAGATTTGGAGGTCCAAAATGGCTTATATGATGACAAGAAAAACAAACGATTACATGGACGAGCTTTTCAACGACATGTTCGGAACCTGGGGAATCAGGAACAGCTCCTATCCTACAGTCAACGTCTATGAGGACTCAAAGGCCTTCTATGTGGAGGCAGAGCTTCCCGGATACACAAGTGAAGATGTAAACATCGATGTTGAGAAGCATGTACTTCATATCTCCTCTGAGAAGACAGAGAAGAAGGAAGACAGAAAGTACGTCCTCCGCGAGAGAGGTTATGTGAAGTTCAACAGATCCTTCTCACTTCCTGAAGGAATCAACGAAGAGGCAATCGAGGCCGAGTTCAAGAACGGAATCCTGACAATCACATTGCCGAAGCTTCCTGTCGAGCAGCCCAAGAAGATTGCAGTCAAGATTGCAGGTTAACAGTCCTGCTTGAGAGTAAGACGATTGCGCCAGAGGAGTCGCCCCAGGCACTTTTTTCTCTCACTCAATGATACTAATTATTCGCTTACAACCCATGTATTGAGGAATATCATGAAGCTTCCGTTATCCAGCTTGTACCAGTCCAGAGTGTACTGTCTGGTGCCGACAACCCATGCCGAACCGCTGCCGACTGTTTCATTTCCGTGTGGGAAACCTTCTACCTGAGTACCGAGTTTTCCGTTCAGGAAAGTCTGAAGATCAAGATATGTCTGATAAACAAGTGCGCTTCCTCCGATGATATCGAAGCAGTAGTCGGTATCCCCTTCCTTGTATGGATACTCCCTATCGACTTCCAGATTGTCAATGGCAGGCAGCTCAATACCTGTGACTATCTTGAACTCTGCCCGTGCATCGGCATAGCTTTTGGTCATTGCTCCGCCGGAGCCCTGTGACGGTTCCTGTGTACAGCTTGTGAAAACACAAAGGGCAATCAGCAAAAATGCTGTAATCAGAATCAGTTTCTTCATCGTTTCCTCCTCAGTTGCTCTGGATTATGTTGAAATACAGGCCTTCATTCTCGATATTGAAGCAAAGGTTGTATCTCTTTCCGTCATACGCCCACCAGTTGTCGATCTGCACTATCTGCTCAGGATTTTCATTGTCATAGTCAATCCTGGGATTGCCATCGGTCTGCGTGGTCCCGCAAAGTGACTCGATACAGGCTTTGATTGCGTTGTAGGCATCCTCCGTGACTCCACTGTCGAAATCGAAGCAGATGTCTGCATCGCTTGTCCACCAACCTATGCCTTCCTCAATAGTGAAATCCTCAGAACCAAGGCCTTCTATTTCCGGCAGGGTAATCAGGTTCCAGTCAATCAGCTTCTGTCTGCCAGTAGCATAGTAATCGGTCATCTGGACAGCCTGACCCTCGGTGAATCTAGCCTCGATTGCAACATTCTGGCTCGGAATCTTGTAATCCCAAAAAATGGCCTTGTCGCTGATCAGGGTATCGCCCAGATACCAGCCTGCAAATACATATCCGTCTGCAGGCGTTGCTTTGAGATCTGTATCTGAATTCTCGGCTTCTGTAAGGCTGGATACTCCCTTGTTGCTTCCGCCAGGATAGATCAGTGCGGTACCGCCTGCGGCAGGTTTGGCAGTAATAGTCACGGTGAAGCCTCTGAAGAAGTGGCTTGCCAAGGAAATCATGCCCTGATAGAGGTCAATCGAGATGTTTCCTACATAGACCTGACCGTTTTCGGTGTACTGAATCTCCCACCACTTCAGGGTTTCTTCACTCATGTCAGGTTCCTTTCCGATTGTTTCATTGAGATATGTCGCAAGCTGGTTGAAAAGAGTCGCATCACCGGCAAAGCTGATGTTGACAAGAGGTTTTGCCTTTTCAGTCACCTCGATGTTGGCAATTTCCACGCCCTCAAGCTGCGGGAGCCAGATATTGGATGAATCATGCACACGCTGTCTGGCATTTCTGTAGCTGTCAGTCATGTTGTCAGCAGGTTCGGAAGATGACGGTTCCTGTGCGCAGCTTACAAAGGCACAGAGAGCTATCAGCAGAATAGTTGTAATCCAAATCAGTTTCTTCATATCGTCTCCTTTACTGTGCGGGATTGGCTTCGAAATGGGCAGTGATCGTTTCATCGCCTCTGGGCGAATAGTTGTATGTACTGCTGTTTGCTATCTTCTTATCACCCCGATACCAGCCCGTGAATGTGTAGCCTTCTTCAGGTGTTGCGGTCAGTTCAAGATTCCAGTCATCTGTTCCCCTGAACGAGTTGCCTTCAACCGGTTTTCCGGCGGCCATCATCTGGACACTTCCGCCAGTCTGGGCAGCAAGCGATACCGTGAAGTAGTCTCTCTGCAGGAACAGGAAGCTGATAATAGGATTGCTCTTTTCATCGGTTGATTTTTCAACCTGCCAGTTTATCTTTGATGCCGTATTTGCACTCTCTCCTGAGGGAGACTCCTTGGCAGATCCATCTTTGTCGAGAAGGTATTCCCACAGTGCTATGTCCTCTACATCCATCAACGGGTCTCTGGGCAAAGCTGACTTGAGTGCAGAGACAATACCGCTGAAAAGTGTCGCATCATATGCAAGGTCGATGTTGAATTGCACTCTGGTATCGCCCTTGGTGATCTCGGATGTTTCGAGAATCAGGGCGTTCTGAGATTCCGGCAGCCAGATGCCTGTGTTCTCATGTAGAAGTGTACGGTAGGTCTTGTAGTTCTGCTTCATTCCCAGAACGCAGTTGATGTAGATTGCAGTATGATCAGGGTCGTTGTTGTCGAACATCATGAAGACAGACCCTTCATAATCTTTATCGTCGACAGTTCTCTCAAGGCTCCATGCCTGACCGTAGTCGTCCTTGTTTGTCGGGTTGCCCAGCACTCTCTCAAGATAGGCAGCGATGCTGTCATAGAGGGGCTTGTCCCCGAGAATATCAAACAGTGCTTCAGCAAAGGTTCCGAAGCTCGTACTGAAATCAGAGGAACCCAGGAGTTCTACCCCTTCCAGTTCAGGAAGCCAGATGTCGGTGACGAAATGGAACTCATCGCGACCTATCCTGTAGCTTTCCGTCATGTTTGCCGACGGTCCGGGCTGAGGCGTATTTCCGCCGGCCTTGTCGGCATCGCAGGAGACAATCAGTGCTGCACAGAGCAGGATTGCCAGAATGGTGGAAACGGTTCTTCTCATTTTGAATTCTCCTCTTTGTATTTTGCGAGTTCGGCATTCATCTCACGGATGTTCTTCTTCCAGATTGCGCGCATGATCAGCCATATGATGAAGAAAGCGACGACTATCGATAACAGGAACAGAAGGGAT
>JAGCUM010000215.1 GCA_017962865.1 Spirochaetales bacterium | reverse complement strand
GAGGGCCATCCCCTCCAAGATGAGGGTCCCCTACGCCGTTCTCAGGAAACTCGGATTCAGTTCCTCGCAGATAGTTGCCGCACACAAGAGCTTCAAGGGCACTCCCAACCTAAGCGACCTGGTGCACAGGACCGACAGCGCCATCTACATCAACGACAGCAGCACGATAATCCCCGCAGCAGTAAATTTCACCGCGGAAAACTACGAGAGCCTTCCGCTGCATCTGATCTGCGGAGGTTCGGATGCCAACCTCGATCCGCATGCCATGCTTCCGTCGCTGAAGGCAGCTGCAAGCCTGACCCTGCTTGACGGAACGTTCACCAGAAAGAAGCTCATCCCGCTTCTGAAGGAAAACAGGCTCAAGTACTCGGGTCCGTATGAAAAAATGGAGGAAGCAGTAGAAAACGCTTCCTCCAAACTGGCGACAAAATCAAATGCCCTTCAGGTCGTGCTGCTCTCCCCCGGAGCCTCCGCTTACGAATACTTCGGAAACGAGTTTGCACGCGGCGATGCCTTCAAGAAGGCAATCAACCTACTGGGCCATTGAGATAACTCTTTGCGCTGACAGTCTTTCCGTCTGCAGAGACAAGCTTCTTGCCATCGACTTTCAATATTCCGTTCTCAGTGTACAGCGGCAGAGCGAAGAAGTGCTCGCCCTTCACGTAGTTCATCTGTTCGGGATTCGAGAATCCCTCGGGAACAAGGTGTGTTCCGGCCGGGATGTCATCGGCGAAGAGAACCTCGCATGTGGTGTGCTCCTCTGCATCGGGATCCTGGACTGCCAGAAGCATTCCGTTGCTCTTTACTCCGCGGAAGTTTGCGGGCTTGAGGTTATCGACAAGCACGATATTGTGTCCGAGAAGCTCCTCTTCTTTGTAGTAAGGCACGATCGAGGAAACGATTGTCCTGGGCTCGGCCTCTCCTGTGTTCAGGTTCAGGATGTAGAGGATATCTCCGTTGGGATGATGCTCCACCTTCTCTATCTTGCTGACCGTAAGTTTGACCTTGTCGGCGAACTTCTCGGCTATGCTCTTGTTGGCTTCTGCTTCCTGAGCGGCCTGAAGTGCTGCCCTTGCGGCTTCCTTCTTTGCGGCCTTCTCTGCAGCCTTGTCCATCTCGTTCCTGTTCTCTTCCATCTTTCTCTCCTCACGCTCAGCCTGCGATCCGCTGTAACGGATCCTGAGCTCATCGATCATTGCATCCTCGATCTTGGTGAAGAGAAGCTTCACCTCACCTATTCTCATGGCCTTGCCGTAGTCTCCCAGATCATTCCAGCTGACGTTTTCCTGACCGAGGAATTCCAGAATGCTCTCTGATGTCACGGGCATGTAGGGCTGGATCATTATTCCGAGGTCCCTGATCAGTCCGACAAGGGTCCTGAGGATGGTCTTGGCCTTCTCCGGCTCAGAGTTTCTGAGTTTCCAGGGCTCCGAATTCTGGAAGGCCCTGTTGCCGATATTGGACAGTTCGAAGATTGTCCTGAGGGCATCTCTCTCGTCCGATCTCTCGAGCATAGCTGTAATTTCTTCCTCTTTCTCCTTGATCTGGGCCATTATTGTCTCATCAAGAGTACCCTGACCGAGATACCCGTCATAGAACCTCGTCACGAATGTGAGGGTTCTGTTGACCAGGTTCGAGAGGTTGCCGATCAGCTCGCCGTTGACCTTCTCCTGCATGTCCTTCCATGTGAATGTGAAGTCAGCGTTCTCGGGTCTGTTGTAGTACATGTAGAAGCGCCAGACATCGGCCGGGATTCCGGTCTCCTGGACGTCGTTTCCGAATACTCCGATTCCCCTGCTCTTGGAGAACTTTCCGCCCTCGTAGTTCAGGTACTCGGTCGAACTCATATGGTGCAGCATTGTCCACTTCTGGCCGGTTGCAAGCTGGGTTGCCGGGAACACGACGGTATGGAACGGGATGTTGTCCTTTCCGATGAACTGGAACAGATCCGTGGTATCGGGCTCAAACCACCAGTGCTTCCAATCGTCGGTGTGGTTGGCGGTAATCGACACTTAGCCAATCGGGGCATCGAACCAGACATAGAAGACCTTGTTCTCATAGCCCTCCTTGGGTACGGGGATTCCCCACTTGAGGTCACGCGTGATGCATCTTTCCTTCAGTCCGTCGCGCAGCCAGCTCTTCGTGACCTGAACCGCGTTCTTTGCCCAGAAGCCCTTCTCGGAGGTATCGTCGATCCATGACTCCAGAAGCGGAAGGATCTTGGGAAGGTCCAGATAGAGGTGCTTTGTCTTTCTGATAACCGGCGTGGTTCCGCAGACCATGCAGCGGGGATTGATCAGCTCCGTGGGATCCAGAAGGGTCTGACAGGCATCGCACTGGTCTCCGCGGGCATCGGGAGAACCGCAGTGCGGGCATGTACCTTCGACGAAGCGGTCGGCCAGGAAGCGGTCGCACTTCGGGCAGTAGAGCTGCTCTGTTTCCTTTTCGGTTATGTAGCCGTTCTCATCGCAGCGTCTGAAGATGTCCTGGACGATCTCAGTCTGCTTGGGTGTGGAAGTCCTTCCGAAGTGGTCGAACTCGATGTTGAACCACTTGTATATGTCCCTGTGGATTGCGTGGTAATGGTCGCAG
>JAGCUM010000214.1 GCA_017962865.1 Spirochaetales bacterium | reverse complement strand
CTGCACAGGTCCGAAAGATAGATGAACGATCCCTTCAGGACTCCTACGAGAATCAGCGGCTCGGTGATGTCTGCATAATCATGGTTGATCTGGTTAGCCAGCTCAATTACACGTCTCTGGATTGTATCCGCATCGATCAGAACCCTCTCGAGGTCCTGCGTAAGCGGCGGAATAGCTATTGAACGAATTGCCTTCATGGTCCCTCCCATCCAAGGATATAATAAATATGGACAGAGTGACAACCTGGAACGGCTCAAAGACCCATCTCAATCAGCCTGGTTTTTGCATCTTCCGGGCCCCTGAACACAAAGCTTTCCATCCCCACGTCGCGGGCGCCCTGCACATTGACCTCGAAATCATCGATGAAAACGCATTCATCAGCCTTCAGGCCGAAGCGGTCCAGCAATATCCCGTAGATGCGAGGCTCGGGCTTCACGCACTTCTCATAGGCCGATACCACATAGCCCCGGGCTTTCTTGAAAAAAGGATATTTCTTTTCAATATAGGCAAATCCATCCTCACTGAAGTTGGACAGGATGTAGATATCGTAGCCCTTCTCGTAAACCCAGTCGTAGAGGATCTTCTCGGTATCCTCCCTGAGGGAATAGACCTCGTGCCACAGCGGATGGACAAAGGCGCGGATTTCCTTCTCGAGATGCGGATGACGCTCTATGAAGACAGGCAGCGCTTCCAGGTAATTTGCATAGATGCCCCTGTCCATGTCGCCCCACACGGGGTCGTAGAAGATTGCATCGCAGACTTCCTCCGCCAACGTCCCCTCAAGACCCATTTCCTCGACGTACTGCCGGGGGTTGTAGTTGATCATCACGCCGCCAAGGTCGAAGACCACGTTCCTGATTCTGCTCATGCCCCGTACCTCTTCAGGCTCCTGAGTATATCCTGGACCTTGTCGATTGCATCCTCTATCTTGTGCGAGGCATTCGAAATCCTGCGCTGGACCAGAATGTCCGCAAAGAAGCTGTCCATGAAATCGAAGAAAGTCAGGAAGCTCCCGATGTCGATGTCAAGATTGTACGAAACGTCCTTCAGCTCATTGCTGAAAGTCTGCAGGTCATACTTGGCCTTCTGTATGCAAGTTCTTGCATTGTCGATCTTTGAGTGCTTGATGAGCGAGGACATGAATCCCCCGCCCAGAATATCGTAGATACCCCAGTTGCGGGCCTTTCTGAGCTGGTCCTGGGCATCATAGAGACTGTCCAGAGCCCTTTCGCCGGCATAGATGGCCTCGCGCCTTTCTTTCTCGTATTCTTCGTAAGTCATACCGTCATTATAGCAGATTTCTGGCTATTTGATTCCGAAGAGCTTCTCGGCAGTCCTGTGAAAGACGTTCTCATACTCTTCGTCGGTCAGTCCGAGCTCCATCATGTATTTGATTTCATGCTCCACATCCCACATCGGGAAGTCGGAACCGAACATGACGCGCTCCGAACCGTAGGCGCGGATGAAATCCTTTACCTTGATATGCTCCACCCAGTGGAAGGTCGAGGAGCTGTCCACATAGAGATTATCGAACCCGTGAAGGACCCTCGTGGCCTCATCCCAGATCGACCAGCCTCCGAAGTGTGCACCCACGAAGGTCGTCTTCGGGAACATCTTCAGCACCCGAATCAGCCTGTTTGGATTGGAATAGTCATAGCGCTTGTCCCCGGTGTGCAGATAGACGATCGCCCTGCCTGCACAGGCTTCGTAAAGAGGCAGAAGCCTAGGGTCATCGATGGCGCACAGCTGCGTATCCGGATGCATCTTCACACCCTTGAGCCCCAGAGAGACCATCGAATCCACCAAAGCTCCCATGTCCTCGACATCCTGATGGGCAGCTCCGAGTCCCGTAAAGAACCCTTCGGATTCCCTTACTGTATTGGCGATGAAACTGTTTATGCTCTCGACCTGGGCGCGCCTTGTGGCAACCGAGAATATGATTGCATGGTCCACTCCCTTTTTCTTCCACTGCTCTTTCACGGTGGAGGCTAGGCCGTCGCAGAAGTCCCCGACTCCGTCATAGAAATCGGAGACTCCCTTCACTGCCTTTGCGGCAATGGCCTGAGGATAGACATGGCAATGCGAATCAATTATTCTCATGTTCCCGTTTTGTGGCACTTAGTGAGCCTTGTGCTCCTTGTTAGCCTTCTAAGCCTTCTGCTCCTTCTAAGCGGCGTACTCTTGATAAGCCTTGTACTCTTTCTAAGCCTTCTGCTCCCTCTTAGCGCTCTCAGTTGTAGTTGTAGCCTGCATCGATGGCCTTGAGGTTCAGGTCGTACATCTCGGGATGCTTTGCAGATACAACCTTCTTCAGGGCATCTTCCAGGAAGGACCTCGAGATAGCGGGACAGTCCTTGAGAACCTTTCCCAGCAGCACGATATTGGCCAGATTGGGCGTTCCCATGTCCTGTGCGATCTTGGTAGAAGGGATATAGAAGGCCTGCACGTCGGTGCGCTCGACCTTCCTTCCGATCAGAGTCGAATCCACGAAGATCATTCCGCCCGGCTTGACCGTGCTCTCATACTTGTCCAGCGAGGGAAGGTTCATCACGATCAGCACATCCGGATGGTCGATGATCGGAGATCCCACCGGCTCATCGCTGATGGTGACCGAGCACGAAGCCGTTCCGCCGCGCATCTCGGGACCGTAGGAAGGCAGCCACGAAAGCTCCTTTCCCTCCGAGAGGGCCTTGTAGGCCAGAAGCTTGCCCGAGAACAGTATCCCCTGCCCTCCGAAACCTGCAATCAGAATCTGCGTAGTCATCCGGCAACCTCCTCGGTATCCCTGTCCCGGAAAACTCCGAGCGGATAGTACGGAATCATCTTGTCCTCAACCCACTGCAGGGCCTTCTGGGGTGTCATTCCCCAGTTGGTGGGACAGGCCGATACCACTTCGACCAGCGAGAATCCCTTGCCGTCGATCTGGTTCTGGAATGCCTTCTGGATGGCCTTCTTGGCCTTCAGGACGTTCTTGACGTTGTTAACGGCAACACGCTCGATGTAATACGGGGCATCCAGGGCGCTGAGCATCTCGCAGACGCGGATGGGATAGCCCTGGGTCTTCAGGTCACGTCCGTAGGGCGAGGTCTGAGTGACCTGTCCGGGAAGCGATGTCGGAGCCATCTGACCTCCG
>JAGCUM010000213.1 GCA_017962865.1 Spirochaetales bacterium | reverse complement strand
ACGGCATCCAGTTCAGGCAATGCATGCTTCAGGTTTACGACCGTGCCGTCCTTCATGTAGCAGTGCTTTGAAGTGGCTGTCGCAGCAAGCATTCCGGTGGTCCGGTTTGTCATCTCATAGGTTATTTCCTGAACCACGCCGCTGTATCTGGAAATCTTTACGTTGATATCAACGATGTCCCCGAACTTCACCGGGTGCTTGTAATTTATGGTGATACCGGCAACAGGGGACACCAATCCGAGTTCCTCTACCTTGACAAACCCAAAGCCCAGTTCATCCATGAATGCGATGCGGGCTTCCTCCATCCAGCGGATGTAATTCGAATGATGGATGATTCCCATCTTGTCAGTTTCGTAGTAGTTGGCTTTTCTTGTGTATGTGAACATCTGATCCTCCGATGATCAAAGAACTTTGAGAACCGATCCGACCGTGGCCAGCAGGGAACCGATGACCACTATTATCTGGAACGGCAGCTTTCCGAACACCCCGCAGATGGGAGATTCGAGATTCTTCTCCTTGCGGGATCTGTTGTAGGCCAGAATTATGCCTATGCCGGTGAGCACCTGGATTATTCCCGCCAGACGGGTGAATCCCACGAAGCTCTGGATTCCGATGAGGGCCAGGATCAGTGAGGGCACCGAGGCGATCACCCAGCTGGGTCTGAGACCGATCTTGGTCTGCTCATGGACGATATCGCGCAGATTCAGCGTGTTTGCCCAAAGGGAAGTGGATAGGGCAAGCAGGGAAAAAAGGTAACCGACGATGGAAACCCAGCCGCCGAGGTGGGCAGAAAGGTCGACGAGGGCGCCGTTCTGTGTAATGGAGCTTCCGGCTCCCAGCAAGGTCATGAAGGTCACCAGAAGCAGCAGGAATACGTTGAAACCCGTACCTGCGATGATGGAGGCACGGATCTTCTTCACATCGCCCTGAAGGCCCTTGACCGTCTGCGGTACGCTCATGACCGCAGAAAGAGAGAACGAAACGCCTCCGTAGAGGGCCAGAAGGTTCTGCGAGGCCACCAGTTTGGTGGGCAGGGCGCTCATGGGAGAGGTAAGGGTTGCAACGAACAGGATTCCGATGACGATTGCCATGGCCGAAACCGCGATCTTCTCGCAGATTCCGACTGCCTTCATTCCTATGAAGACCACGCTTGCGGCCAGTACATAGTAGACAAGCATTGCGACTCTTGCGTTCCAGCCGAACCATGTGGTGAAGACTGCAGCGCTTCCTGCGATGAAGCCGCTGACGTTCAGAAGGACCGACAGACCCAGCATCGCAAAGGCGAATGCCGTGAATATCTTTTTGAGTTTGCCCTTGAAGAGTTCGACCTCGAAGCACTTTATGAACTGCTTTCCGCCGTTGTTCAGCGACAGTTCCGCAATCATCAGGTGCATGACCAGGTTTATTGCGTAGACGATCGCCACTATCAGCAGTATGTCCAGCCAGGATGTTCTGGATGCGATGTAGGGTACGGCCAGAATGCCGCTTCCGACACCGTGTCCCACTATGATGCTTGTGGCTTCGAAGAATGTGAGCTTGGATTCGCTCTCGATTGCGACTGCGTTTTCATTGGTTTCCATGGCCTCTAGGCTAAACCATTTGGCTTGACGTGGCAACAGGAGCCGACATGCGGAAAGAGGGCTCACTTAAGGAGCATTGATATTGCTTTGCGCGCACGAAACATTGTAAGATATAGGGGTGATTTATGATCTTCAGAAAGGAAGCCTTCTCAAGAGGGCTTCTGCGTTTCTACTAGACGGAATTCTTCTCGTCAGCATGGCCGTGGGTTTTGCTTTCGGCATCTCGGCAATATTCGACTACAACACATACAGCGACACTTATTCAAACGGCATAGAGCGTTATGCACAGCAGTACGGAGTGGACTTCGAGAGCATTGTCTCGCAGGCAGATTTCGATGCCCTGACACCGGCAGAGCGGCAGAACTATGAGGCTGCGGTCAATGCCATGAACGAGGACGTCGAGATTTTGAATGCTCTCAGCGCCATCGTCAGACTGATCGTGGCGATCACATCGGTATCGGTCTTCCTTGCTTTTCTGGCTCTGGAGTTCGTTGTGCCGTTGATTCTCAAGAACGGGCAGACCGTGGGCAAGAAGGTGTTCGGACTGGGTGTGATGCGCACCAACGGGGTGAAAGTCCGCGGAATCTCGCTCTTTATCAGGACGTTTCTGGGCAAATATGTGGTGGAGACGATGATTCCGGTGCTGGTGGTCATGATGATTATCTTCCATGCCATCGGTGTCATGCCGGGTGTGGGACTTTTCGGGCCCCTCGTGGTTCTTGCGCTGCTGATAATCCAGATCGTGATGGTGACCATGACAAAGACCAATTCGATGATACACGACATGGTTTCCGACTGCGTGGTGGTGGATCTTGCAAGTCAGATGATATTTGACAGCGAGAAAGCGATGATTGAATACAAGACAAAGAAGGCTGCCGAGGAAGCGGCCAGAAGTCCATATTGATAACCAAATCTAGAACAAAAGGGTAAGGGTATGAAAGTAGAGCTACAGAATCTGACAAAGGCTTTTCCGAACAGAGACAAGACAAAAACGGACGTTATTGCGGTCAATAACTTCACGTTCACCATCCCTGACGGCAAACTGGTTGGTTTGCTCGGGCCTTCCGGCTGCGGAAAGAGCACCACGCTCTACATGATCTGCGGTCTGCAGAAACCGACAAGCGGAAAGATTTTCTTCGGCAATGACGATGTGACGCAGCTTCCGCCCGAGAACAGGGGAGTAGGCCTTGTTTTCCAGAACTATGCCCTGTATCCGCACATGACCGTAAAACAGAACATCATGTTCCCGCTGCAGAACCTCAAGGGAGCCGACAAGCTTTCCAAGGAGCAGATGCTGGAGAGAGCTTATGAGTGCGCCAAGATCGTTCAGATTGATGAGCTCATGGAGCGCAAGCCCAGCGAGCTTTCCGGAGGCCAGCAGCAGAGAGTCGCAATCGCCAGAGCCCTGGTAAAGATGTCCAGAGTCCTCCTTCTGGACGAGCCTCTCTCGAACCTGGATGCCAGACTCAGACTCCAGACAAGAGAGGAGATCAAGAGAATCCAGAAAGAGACCAAGATCACGACTGTGTTCGTCACACACGACCAGGAAGAGGCAATGAGCATCTCCGATATGATCGTCGTTATGAAGCTCGGCGTTGTCCAGCAGATCGGAAAGCCCCAGGATGTCTACAACAGCCCGGCCAACCTCTTTGTCGCCAAGTTCCTCGGAACTCCGCCGATCAATGTTTTCAGCGGAGAAGTGAAGGGCGGCAAGCTCTATATCGGAGAAGAGGAAGTTCTGGATGCTGCAGGAGTATCGGACTGCAGGGTCTTTGTGGGAGTCAGGCCGGAAGGCTTCATCCTCAATGAAGACGGTCCGTTCTCATGCAAACTTCAGAACGTCGAGGTCATGGGTCGCGATGTAAGTATCGTGGCCACGAACGAGGCTTCAGCAAATCCGATCATCCGTGCAATCATCGATGCGGACAACCTCATCGATTCGGAAGCCGAGACAGTCCGCTTCACACTCAAGCCCAACAAGGTATTCCTCTTCGACAAAGAAACCGAGGAGAGAATCTATCTCGACGGTCAGACGCCGACCGAAGTGCCCAGGTAAGGAGAGCTCATGGCAAACAACAGCATGGTTGAAAGCAGGCATCCCTGGAAAGCCTGGATCTATCTGGCCCCGGCCATAGCACTTCTTCTGGTGTTCACGGTCTGGCCTATCATAAACACGGTGCGCATGGCGTTCCTTGAGAACTACAGCGGCCTGAAGTCCGTAGGCGGAACCACATTCAAGTTAGGTCTGGGCAACTTCACCAAGGTCCTGCAGTACAAGAGGTTCCTCCAGTGCATGAAGAACACCGTCCTGATCTGCTTCCTGACGGTTCCCATCTCGACGATTCTCGCTCTTCTGATTTCGGTTGCCCTGAACTCCATCAAGGGCCTGCAGAAGTTCCTACAGACGGTCTTCTTCCTGCCGTACGTGACCAACTCCATCGCCATCGGAATGGTCTTCGCAGCTATGTTCAACATCGTCGGAAGCTTCTACGGCACCGAAAACGAGCTGATAGTCACCGCAGGTATCATCAACAACATCATTCAGTTCTTCGGCGGCAAGCCGGTCAACTGGATCAACTACGGATCCACCTATGCCGCCAACATCACGGTCATGGTCATCTACATCGTCTGGAACGCTCTTCCGTTCAAGATCCTCATCCTTCTGGGAGGACTTCAGAGCGTCAACAAGCAGTATTACGATGCCGCCAAGGTCGACGGAACTTCCAGAGGCAGGATCTTCAGGAGAATCACGGTACCTCTTCTGTCACCGATGATCGTCTACGTGGTCATCACCGGATTCATCGGAGGCTTCAAGGAATACACCAGCATCGTCGGTATCTTCGGCGAGTCCATGGGTCCTGCCGACGACAAGGGCAGACTGAACACCATGGTCGGATTCATCTACGATTCGCTTTCCACCAACAGCCAGGGTAGGGCAAGTGCCGCGGCACTGATTCTCTTCGCCCTGATTCTGGTGGTAACTCTTCTTCAGCTCTATGTGAGCAAGAAGAGAGTCCACTATTGAGGAGGTCTACATGGCAGAACGCATTGAGATAATGCATGAAAAAGACATGCAGAAAGAGACCTCCAAGCAGCTGTTGCTGGGATATGTGTTCAAGGTTCTCGTCTACCTGTTCCTGATCCTGATGGGCGTGATAGTGCTCTTCCCGTTCTACTGGATGATAATCTCATCCCTCAAGACGCTTACCGAGTACCGTCTCAGCGTGCCCACGTTTTTCCCGTCTAAGATCATGTTCAGCAACTATGCCGATGCCTTTACGACGGCAAACCTAGGCAGACTGTTCCTGAATACACTCTATGTCGGAATCGTATCCACGATCCTCTCCCTGATCATCACGATCCTCTCGGCCTTCGCCTTCGCAAGGCTTGAGTTCAAGGGCAAGAACATTCTGTTCGCAGGCCTGCTTGCAACCATGATGATCCCCGGTGAGCTTTTCACGATTACCAACTACAGCACGGTCACCAACCTCGGATGGATCAACACCTACACGGTTCTGATCGTTCCGTTCCTGGTCAGCGTCTTCTACATCTACCTGCTCAGGCAGAACTTCCTGCAGATCCCGAACGAGCTGTATCTGGCTGCCAAGGTCGACGGCACAAGCGATTTCAAGTACCTGTGCAAGGTCATGATCCCGCTTTCGCTGCCCACGCTGATATCGATCACCATCCTGAAGATGATGGGAGCGTGGAACTCCTACATCTGGCCGAGACTGGTTGCCAACGACGCAGCTCACAGAATGGTCACGAACGGATTGCGCAATGCCTTCAAGGACACCACGGGAGACGTAAACTATCCCGTGCAGATGGCTGCCGTTGCCCTGGTTTCGGCACCGCTGTTCATGGTGTTCATCTTCCTGCGCAAGTATATTATGAAGGGTGTTTCCCGCAGTGGAATCAAAGGCTAACGATGGACTTTTAAGTCTATACATAGAAAGGAGAAAAACATGAAGAAAACACTTCTAGTTGCAATGCTTCTCATCGGAGCGTTGATGATGGTTTTCGCAAACGGTGACGAAGAGAGCCCCAAGGCTGCTTCTGCCGGCGCATTCCAGGTTCCGGTCGAGGGATATGACGGAAGCGACGTCACTATCACCTTCTACCACACCATGGGTACCAACCTGAACACTGTTCTCGATGATTACATCGCGGAGTTCAACCAGCTCTATCCGAACATCCATGTTCAGTGGACTCAGGTCGGTTCATACGATGATGTCAGAGACCAGATCAGTACAGAAATCGTCGTAGGAAGCCAGCCGAACCTCGCATACTGCTATCCTGACCACGTTGCCCTCTACAACCTGGCCGGCGCAGTCGCCACGCTGGACAATCTCATCGACAGCACCATCCCCGTTACCAGAGCCGACGGAACAACAGAGATCCTGGGCCTCACTGCAGAGCAGAAGGCTGACTTCATCGAAGGCTACTACAACGAAGGAAAGCAGTTCGGTGACGGTCTGATGTACACAATGCCTCTCTCGAAGTCCACAGAAGTCCTGTACTACAACAAGAGCTTCTTCGATGCCAACGGAATCAAGGTTCCCACAACATGGGCAGAGATGGAGCAGGTCTGCGCACAGATCAAGGCCATCGATCCGAATTCCATCCCTCTCGGATATGACTCGGAGTCCAACTGGTTCATCACCATGTGCGAGCAGTACAAGAGCCCCTACACAAGTGCAACAGCTCCCCACTATCTGTTCGACAACGCACAGAACCAGGCATTCGTGAAGATGTTCAGAGACTGGTACCAGAAGGGTTATCTCACAACACAGAAGCTCTACGGTGCATACACATCAGGTCTGTTCACCTCCACAACAGGCGTAACAAGCTACATGTCAATCGGTTCATCTGCAGGTGCAACATACCAGAGACCGGCCAAGGGTT
>JAGCUM010000212.1 GCA_017962865.1 Spirochaetales bacterium | reverse complement strand
GGCAAGGCCTCGGGTTTGGATTCGATTCCCGTGGCCATGCGCAACTACGTGGGCCTCAAGGACAGCGGATTTCTGCTCGGTACAAGCGGAACCCTGCTGGCGATGAAGGACCTCCTGGATGCGATGGGCTCGGATTCCGATCAGTACGCATCGGATTCCAAGAGGGTCAACACCATGGTGGACAAGGCTTCCATTCTGGGCAGGAAGCCTATTGCGGACAAGATCAGCGTGCTTTGCGGGCAGGACTCCGAACAGCTCTTTGCCTTGCTTGCACAGTATCGCCCGGAAAGCTACAGCTATGATGCACATAGCCTTTTCAATTCAGACGATCTGAACTTCTCACAGCGTTACTTCACACAGTGGCTTGAGCAGGTTCTTGGAGGAAATAAATGAAAGAAGAAACCAGAAGAAAGGCAGAGCAGCTCTGCACCTTCCTTACGGACCACAAGGGGCAGGAGGTCAGCCTCATCGATATCTCGGAGGAGTGTTCCTGGACCGACTGTTTCATAATCTGCACGGTTACCAGCCTCGGACACCTGCGCGGCCTTGCCCACGAGATCTGGGGTGAGATCGATTCCCTGGGCCTGGTTGTCAACAACCGCCACAAGGCTGTCGGAGACGACGGCTGGGAGCTCATCGACTGCGGCGATATCGTCATCCACCTGATGAGCCAGGAGATGAGGGACTTCTATTCACTGGAGAAACTCTGGGCCAAA
Source organism: Spirochaetales bacterium (assembly GCA_017962865.1). The sequence goes on along the minus strand of JAGCUM010000212.1, from coordinate 4,550 downwards.
TTCGGCAAGTGATGTAGGGGGGGATGATTATGGGGAAGACCGTTGCCAAAACCGTCGTATTTGTTGCCTGCCTGATGCTGCTTGTTTCCTGTGCAACTTCCGGCATGACCGCATCCGTGGATTAAGCTGTGCAGACTGTTGAACCTGTACAGGAATCTCAGGTCGCCGGAAACGGCAAGAGGGTGTATTTCGCAGGCCCCATGTTCTCTCAGGGAGAGAAGGACTTCAATCTGAAGGTCGCTCATGTGCTCGAGGAATTCGGCTATGAGGTTTTCCTGCCCCAGCGCGATGGCATTGAGGCGGCACTTCTGGAAGGAATGTCGGATGAAGAGATGGTCAGACTGATCTTCGCAAAGGATGAAAGCGAGATCCTCAAGTCCGATATCGTCTTCTTCCTGGTTGACGGTCGTGTTCCCGATGAAGGCGGATGCGTAGAGCTCGGAATCGGCTATGCCCACAACAAGAGATGCTATGGCTTCATGACGGATACCCGTTCATTGGAAATGGGTCTTCTGCTCAACCCCATCATCAGCGGAGCTCTGATAAAGCTGTTCCATAATTACGACGGAGAAGTGCTCATAGGGGAGCTCAGACAGTATCTGTCGGAGAACGAATTATAATAGGGAATTGTCTTGCAATTCATACCGAGTTCGGAATATCCTAGGAAGTGGAGTGAACCATGGAGTACATCAGCACCAAGGAAGCAGCCCAGAAGTGGGGCATAAGCGAGAGAAGGGTAAGATCCCTTTGTTCTGAAGGCAAGATCGAGGGTGCCGCACGTTGCGGTGACTGGGTCTGGAGCATCCCCGCAGGCACACAGAAGCCTGCCGACGGCAGAACTCTGCGCTACATGAGAAACCGCGCCCTGCGCACCGGAAGCCAGGATTACCGCGAGGCCGACAAGCTGCGCTCGAACGCAAACCAGTACTCTCTGTCGACCGATATCAAGGTCCAGATGGTTCAGGAAGCCCTTGTCTACGACAACACCGATATCTCACACGAGCAGGTTCTCGGTATCTTCAACCTTGAAAGCCAGGCGGATATTCCCCTCGAGAAGCAGATCATGGCACTGAACATGAGATCGGCACTGTCCTCGATTCCGTTCGACCTGAACGAGAAGAGGCTGCTGGAGCTCCATTCGAGACTGCTGATGTCGATCGATGAGAGAAGTGCAGGCGTCTACAAGCTGGGAGGAACCCAGAATCAGGAAACCGAAGCCATGCTCGAGCAGTACAACGGCCCCTGGTCGGTCCTGCATCCCATTGCCAGAAGTGCATTCCTGTTTGCCGAGATCCTCAGGATCCAGCCGTTTGAGAAGGGAACTGCAGAGATTGCATTCGTGCTTCTTGCAAACGAGATCTACAAGGCAAAACTGCCGCCTGCAGTGTTCGGCGCAACCAAGATCGATGAGCTGAAGGCAGCGCTGGCCTCGACTGCAATCAGAGGCAACAGCCAGATGCTGGTATCCATGATCCTGGATGCCGTCACAAGCGACGTCGACAGATAAACTACCTTTTCAGAAATGTGTAAATCGCCTCAGCTACGCCGGCATTATCGGCATCGGCCTTAGTTATGTGTGAGGCATGGGCCTTGACGTCCTCAGGAGCGTTGGCCATGGCCACGGAGACTGCGCTTTCACGGAACATGTCGATGTCGTTGTAGAAGTCGCCCAGTGACATGACGTTTTCACGTCCGATGCCGTAGAAGGTGCACAGTGCGCGGACCGCGGTGCCCTTGTTGATGCCTTTGGGTACGATTTCAAGAAAGCGGGGATCGGACTTGAAGCAGTCCACGTAGGGGCTGTAGTCCTTCAGTATCAGCTCCTGCAGCCTTGTTGTGCGTTCGGGCTCGGTGTGGACCCCGAGCATCTTGTTGGTCGTGTCGGTTCTGAGGAATTCGTCGGTGTCAAGGAAGGTTCCCATGACGTTGGTGGCGCTGAACTCGGAGGCGGCCCAGTAGTCGTTGCCGGGATCCAGATGCCAGGTGTCTCGGTGGTAGATGAAGTTGGTGCATCCGAGGCTTCGTGCGATGGCGTTGATGGCCCTGGCGACTTCCATGTCGATGGTGTGCTCCTCGATGATGCTTCCGTCCCATCTCTGGACCATGCATCCGCCCAGTGAAGGGAAGGCCTCGCAGACTCCGAGGCGTTGCATATAGTCCCTGGTCGACTGGGATATGCGGCCCGAGTTCACGGCGATGTGCACGCCCCTTTCCCGGTGGGCCCATCTGACGGCCTCGATGTTGGCCTGAGGTATGTTCTTGAAGCTGTCCACGAGGGTGTTGTCCACGTCCAGACAGATGAGCCTGATGTCGTTATCCATTACTTATCCCGTTACACTTTATGTTATAATGTCAATTGTGAACTTTTGTGAAGTAGGGCACGGGTTCTGTTGATAGTCTCGGGTTTTGGGAGTAAAAGATAACTATGAAGCTTATATATATCGTGGAAGACCATCAGGTCATAAGGGAAGGCGTGAGAAGGTATCTGGAGCTGGCCGGTTACAAGGTAATCGGTTTCGGCAACCTTGCGTCCGTGCGTGAGGCATTCAGGATCACCAAGGCCGACCTCCTTATCCAGGATGTGATGCTTCCCGATGGGGACGGCTTCGAATTCGTGCGCCAGCTGAGGCAGGACATCGATATCCCCGTCATCTTCATGACCGCCAAGATCGCCGAGGAGGACCGCATCCACGGTTTCGAGCTGGGGGCCGACGACTATATCACGAAACCCTTCTCCCCCAAGGAGCTGGTTCTCCGCGTCCAGGCCATCTTCAGACGTGTGGACGGCGGCAAGGAGACCGATAAGGGCCGCAAATTCATCTACAAGGCCGATACCGGAACGCTCTGCTTCGATGAGATCGAACACAAGGTCTCCGTGAATGACGAGGTCGTTCCGCTGACTGCGGCGGAGTGGAGGATCTTAAGCCTTCTGATCGAGAATTCCTCGCGCATCCTTCCGAGATCCGAGATTCTCAAGAAATGCTTCGACTACACATCCGAATCCTACGAAAGGATTGCGGACACCCATATCAAGAACCTCAGGGCAAAGCTCGGTCCGTACCCGTGGATCGAGACCGTGCGCGGTTACGGCTATAGGTTCATAGGTTATCCGATCGAGGGGAACAGCTGATGAAAAAGGTGTTTTTCCGCTACTTTCTGAGTGTCTTCTCGATTGCGGTCATCGTACTGATTGTCCAGTTCGGCATGCTTGTGTTCCAGTACCGTGTCTCCCAGGACAAGTGGAAGGTCCGCGTCTACGAGGACTTCGCGGTCTCTGCGCAGGAAGCCATGTCCAAGGGCTTCTATGACGGTTACGGAATCAACAGCCTGCTTCTGGCCTTCTCGGATATCGATGACGACCGCGTCAGCGGCTTTCTGCTCAGGGATGTGGACGGCTACAGCATGCTGGCCTTCGGAAAAAACTCCGAGGGAAGGCTCCTGACATCGATGATCCCCACCGGCCCGAGGGCCCAGAGCGAGCAGACGTTCAGGACAGTCAAGGGAAAGGCCACAAGGATCAACATTGTCTACGATGAATCCCTTGATTCGGGCAATACCACAGTAACAAAGGCCTCTGCTGAGGATATCGATGTAAAACTTCCGACGATGCTTAAAGGACAGGACATCATCGGATCAATCATCATTGCCATCAACGGCGATGATTCCTTCATCGTGGATCTTCTGTCCTACAGCCCCAGGACCTACGAGTACTCCAAGGACATCATCAATTCCTGCTTCAGGGCTCTGCTGCTCTCCATACCGGTCTGTCTGCTCATAGCCCTGATTGCCGCATGGCTCGTAAGCTCCAGAAATACCCAATACATCAACAGTGTACGCAAGGCTCTCAAGGACCTCTCCCGCGGAAAGAACGGGGTGTTCATCCCGCGTCAGGACAACGGCGAGCTGAACGAGATATCCGTTGCCATCGAGGACCTGGACAGAAGCCTGCAGGCAAACGCCAAGAGCCGAAAGGCATGGCTGCGCAGTATCTCCCATGATTTGAATACGCCTGCAACGGCAATGAAGATCATAGTCGACGGCCTGAACGACGGAGTGTTCCCCGTCGACAGCGGAACGCTGAAGGAGCTGCAGAAGGAAAACGATTGTCTTTCCGAGAGAATCGGAAGGGTCATAGACTTCTCCTCGCTTCAGGCGGATACCGCCGCAGTACCTGTGAACGTTTCTGCCGGCCAGTTCGCATCCGATATCCTTTCCGAGACAGGAGCGGACCGCATCAATGTCGATGTCAGATGCGAGAACATGATGTTCGACCCGTCCCTGATGACCAAGGCGGTGAGGGAGATTCTCAAGAACGCCCTGGAGTTCGCTCCGGAGGGAAGTTCCGTTTCATGGACGATCCTGGAGACGGAGGATTCCTACCTCATGGAGATCGTCAACGAGGGCAAGCTGGCTTCCGACATGGATGCGGACTTCTTCGAGCCGTGGTCACGGGGCGACTGGTCACGCACAAGCGGAGGCTCCGGACTTGGCCTTCCCATCGCAGCGACAATCATGCAGCTGCATAAGGGTACCATCAGCTTCGTACAATC
>JAGCUM010000211.1 GCA_017962865.1 Spirochaetales bacterium | reverse complement strand
CCTCAAGAGCCAGCGTGCATGATGCGGGAGACAGGGCCAGCTTGTGGTTCTGCTCTATGCTGCAGAATGCAGCCACTCCGGGCAGAAAGGCCTTGCGCCCTCCCGTATAGCCTGCAAAGTAATGGGGCTCGACCGATCCTATTGCCAGAACCTTGCCTGCCTTGCCCACGAGGGAATTCAGGTAGAGTTCCGTTCCCCTGCCCGTTCTGCCGTAATAGTCCATGTCTTCCATGGCTTTGCTGTCATGGACATAGACCCTGTCCTTGAAGCGTTCGTACCATGAACCGAAGATGAAACCGTACTCTTTCAGCGTCGGTGCCCTGTGGCTTCCCGTGGCAATCAGGAACGATGCCCCGACCTTGTCCAGATCCTCTCCGATTGCATCCATGATGAATCTTGTTGGCGTGGGCCTTGTGCCGTCATTGACAATCACCAGAAGAGACCCCGGAAGTTTCATGAAATCGTCGAAGGAACCCTTGATGGCCTCCTTTGCACATTCAACGGGGTTCATCCTGCTTCCTTTCTCTTCATTGAGTTCGAGGACTGCACCCAGATGTTCGGGGGCGATTTCCACTGAGATTGTCTTCTGGTTGTACGGCAGATTAACGGTCATCAGTACTTCCTGGCATCCTTGACGTGCTCGAGATGGTCTTCATAGGCAGCCAGATTCCTCGGATTCTGGGAAACCTGGACGTCTCCGCATCTCCACCATGAGCCGTATCCGTCGGTCATCGACTTGGGAAGAACCCTGATATCGAACACAACCGGCACATTCTGAATGGCCTTGGCCTCCTTGAGGGCCTTCCTGAGGTCTTCCATACTTCTGACGGTGAAGGCCTTGCAGCCGTAGCCCTCTGCAATCTTGGCGAAATCCACGCTCATGAAGGAGCCTGAATGCTTGCCGTCCTCTCCGCGGAACCTGAGCTCCGTGCAGAGCGTATCGTTGCCGTGACCCACCTGCAGGTTGTTGATGCAGCCGAAGCTGGCGTTGTTGAACACGCAGACGTTGATCTTCTTGTGCTCCTGCACCGCCGTCAGAAGCTCCGAATGCAGCATGATGAAACTTCCGTCTCCAACCATCGAATAGACCTCATGGTCCCCGATGGCATATTTCACGCCCAATGCTCCCGAAACCTCATATCCCATGCAGGAATAGCCATACTCCATATTGTATGTATCCAATCCGCGGGCGCACCACATCCTCTGCATGTCCCCCGGAAGCGAGCCCGATGACCCGATGGCCACATCTTCATCATCCATAAACAGATTGATGGCTCCGAGCGCAGCTGTCTGAGTGAGCTGTGAATCCAGATCCTTTGCAAAGCGTTTGGCGCTTTCGGCATTGGCATCGTTGACTTCAGGTACATAGCTGTCCGAGAACTTCGTGTTCCTCAGCCTGTCCAGTTCCTTGAACCACCTTTCGCGTGCGGCCTCGATCTCTTTCTTGTACGGAGCCTTGTATCCGGCCAGGGCCTTCTGCAGAATCGGCAGCGCCTTCTTTGCATCGGCTACCACCGGCACGGCATCCATCTTGAGGGCCTGGAACTCCGAGACATTGATGTTGACGAACTTTGCGTCGGCCTTGAACAGCCACTTGGATGATGTGGTGAAGTCAGTATATCTGGTTCCCACACCGATGATCACATCGGCTTCCTTGGCTATCTCGTTGGCAGCCGAGCACCCCGTGACCCCTATTCCGCCCAGATTCAGCGGATGGTCGAACGGAACGGCTCCCTTGCCCGCCTGTGTTTCGCCGACCGGGATTCCGAATGCTTCTGCAAAAGCCCTGAACTCCGCATGAGCTTCACTGTAGCGCACTCCTCCTCCGCAGATGAGAAGCGGTTTCTTTGCACTGCGGATGACCTTCACGGCATCGCAGACGGCCTCCTCGTCGGGAGTCCTACGTGCAAGCTTGTGAACCCTCTTCTGGAAGAAGGAAACGGGATAGTCATAGGCTTCGCCTTCAACATCCTGCGGCATGGCAATACACACGGCACCTGTGTTTGCAGGGTCCGTGAGTGTTCTGAATGCGCTGATCATGGCGCTCATCAGTTGTTCGGGGCGCACGATGCGGTCCCAGTAGCGACACACTGCCCTGAAAGCATCATTGGTCGATACCGAAAGGTCATGTGTCTGCTCTATCTGCTGGAGAACCGGATCCGGCTGGCGGCAGGCGTAGACATCTCCTGGCAGAATCAGCACGGGAATGTTATTTGCCGTTGCAGTGGCGGCTGCGGTCACCATGTTAGCGGAACCAGGGCCTACAGAAGCCGTGACGGCAATGATCTTCTTTCTCTTCATCTGCTTGGCGAAAGCCACTGCAGTATGGGCCATTCCCTGCTCGTTCTTGCCCTGCCAGACCTTCAGATGGCCGGCTTCCTGGGCCAGAGCCTGACCCAATCCGAGCACGTTGCCGTGGCCGGGGAGCATGATGACACCCTCAACGAAGGGATGTTCCTTACCGTCATATGAGATGTACTGGTTCTCCAGAAAACGAACCAGCGCCTGTGCCATTGTAAGTCTTACAGTCTCCATTTTCCTTCTCCCTCAACCTTGAAATATGTGCTCATTGGCATCGGCCTTCCATAGCCAGGAATGTTCCTTGTCGTCAATTCGTGTCTTTCTCCACGGATCCCCGTCCAGATGGCGGATTCCCCAGGCGTAACACATGGCATATCCGGGGGCTGCGCACTGCGAGTGCATGCCGCTGTTGATGACCGCAAGTCCGTTGTGACCGGTCCGGAAGACCTCTCCGTTGGCAAAACCCACCCCGAAGCCCTGCGGGTAATCGAAGCGGTAGAAATAGACCTCGGGCTGCGGATGATGGTGCGGCGGATAGGAGGACCACTTTCCGGGGAAGTTCAGGACCTCACCGAGGACCATGTTCGAGAACGGGGCATTGTCGTAATCGACGAAAGTCTTGATCTCCCTTCTCATGCAACCCATCAGCTCGCCGTTAGCCCCGGCATGCTGGACCTGAACGGTCTCGGGTGTGTACATCACAGGCTCGTAATCGCGCTCGTTGTCCGTCTGCTGGATGTAGATCTCGGCATGATCAAGAGCCGTCAGGCTGATGCGGACCCCACGCGGGGAAAGCAGGCAGTAGGCTTCGTAATGGAAGCAATCGGGCCTGCTGGCGCGGACCTTTTTATCCGCATATTCGAAGAGCACCTCTCCGGAGAACAGCAGAACCGCGCTTTCCTTCTCCTTTTCATCGATGGTGTAGATGTCACCCTTCTCCATTACTAGAAGGCCCACATCCATCATGGTGCCCATATCGTCCTTCGATCTGTCGATGTAGCTGTTGAAGCCCCTGTTTATCTGCCTGCTGAAGTACATCTGCCCTCCAAAAGCATCAAAGACCCGCGTGCTCGCGGATGTATTTTCTTCCCTTTATCGCATACTCGAGCGGATTGGCCTTTGCAGGATCCTGCTCGGCCTCGACAAGGAGCCAGCCCTCGTAATGTGCGTCGCTCAGGACCTTGAATACCGGGTCGAAGTCCACGTCGCCGTCTCCGGGAACCGTGAAGGCTCCGTTTCTAACGGCAGTCAGGAAACTCCAGTTGTTCTCACGAACCTGCTTCACAACCGACAGTCTCATGTCCTTGAGGTGCACATGTCCCACCCTGTCCACATACTTCTTCAGCATGAGAAGCGTGTCCTCGCCTGCAAAGGTGAAGTGGCCGGTATCATAGCAGAGGAATACATAGCGGGGGTCGGTGTTGGCCATCATGCGGTCGGTCTCCTCCAAGGT
>JAGCUM010000210.1 GCA_017962865.1 Spirochaetales bacterium | reverse complement strand
TCTCTTCACCAAAAACGCTTACAGACTCTTCGTTACCGATGCAGCAGTAATTTCTATCGGAGTAAGGATAATCAACCTCATTGTCCCGTTCTACTTCACCTATATCTTCGTTGAAATCCTTGCCGGAGCAATCAGGGCAACGGGAAAGACCCTTGTCTCGACACTGTTCACCGTTTTCTGCATAGTCGTAATGCGAACGCTTTGGCTCCTTGTCATTCCCAGGTTCTATTCAAGCCTTGAAGCAGTCCTTCTCTGCTACCCGGTCACATGGATAATCTGTGCCCTGGCATTCATCCTCTACTATAGATTCGGTCATGTCTACAGACATACGAAGGGAGAAGCATGACAGCAATACTGCCCCAAGAACCTGCCAAAACCCAATGCCTCAGACTGATGGAAGAATTGGACGCAGGTCCCTTGGGCAAGGCCCTCATGCAAAGCGGTCACGGACGCATGTTCGGAGTACTTGTCTGTACCGACGGAACAATCCTGAAAGCTTTCTCAGGAGAACTCGAGGGAAGCTATATCTCCGACGGTTATGTCCCGCCTGTCTTCGATGTCCTTCAGTTCGATTCCGTCATGCAGCGCTATGACCATCTGATAAAGAGAAACTTCAACCACCGGGAGCTCTCCAGACAGTGCTGGGCAGAGCTTCAGGAGCTTTATCGTTTCAATTGCTTTGATGGCTCAGTCAGGACATTAACTTCAATTAAAGAGAGCTTACCATCAGGAACAGGCGATTGTTGTGCACCCAAACTGCTCAGCTATGCATACTCTCTGAACAAGAAACCCTTATCCATCTGCGAGTTCTTCTACGGAAGCGGAAGCTTCCCGCACAAGAGCTTCAATACTCCCTGCGATTCAAGGTGCAAACCCATCCTTCCTGCCATAATCGGACTGGATGTCATCTACCTCGATGATGACATCGTAGTGGTTAACAAACCAAGCGGAATGCTTGCAATCGAGGGGCGCGGAGAAGACAAGCAGGATTGCATCGCATCAAGGGTCAGGAACCTCTACCCTTCCTGTATCAAACAGCCCTGCATCCATCGACTTGATCAGGCCACAAGCGGGCTGATGGTCCTGGGCCTGACCCCGGCTGCCCACGACAGGCTGTCTGCGGACTTCGAAGGACGCAAGGTTCATAAGGAATATGAAGCCCTGGTCGAGGGCCTGATTCCAAAGCAGTCAGGAACCATTGAACTGCCTATCCGTCTTGACGTGGACAACAGACCGCATCAGATAGTCGACGTTGAAAACGGAAAGAAAGCTACTACGCACTGGGAACGTCTGAGCATCGAAAACCTCAACGGAAGAAAGGTAACAAGGCTGAAGCTGATCCCGGAAACTGGCAGAACCCACCAGCTCAGGGTGCACTGTGCAAGCGCACTTAATGCTCCGATACTCGGAGATGCCCTTTACGGGAATGCGCCCGATGAGCGAACACCGCGTCTGATGCTTCAGGCCAGAGTGCTTGAATTCAATCATCCCATCACCGGAGAAAGGATGCATTTCGAATTGGATGCAGATTTCTGAGGGAGTGCCTATGATTTCATTTTACAGACCTGCATACGAGGACATGTGGTTCAGACAGATGATGCTCTCCGATGAGGCAACGATGAGCTACAACCATTCATGGGGAGGAACAATCCCCTTCCCCGAGGAAGACTGGGGCAAATGGTTTGACTATTGGATTGCCGACACCGAGGGCAAGCGCTTCTATCGCTACATCAAGGATGAGTGTGACAATATCATCGGCGAAACAGCCTATCATTACGATGAAGATCTGGGCATCTACCTTGCAGATGTCATAATCCTTGCGAAATTCAGGAGAAAAGGATACGGCGGCCAGGCATTGGATATGCTATGCTCTAAGGCAAGGGAAAACGGAATTAAGATGCTGTACGATGATATTGCGGCCGACAACCCTGCTATCGGAATGTTCCTGAAGCATGGTTTTTCGGAAGTATCCCGAAACGAAAAGACCATCATGCTGGCCAAAGAATTGTGAAGAGGTGGAAATATGATTCTATTGGTAATCGATGTTCAGAAAGGTTTGACAGAGGATGAGGAACTCTACAATGCAGATTCCTTCATGGAGCGGATTGTAAAACTGATAGCCGCTGCAAGAAAGAGCAATACAGAAGTGGTCTATTTCCAACACGACGATGGTCCGGGAAGCGGTTTCTCCGTCGGTGATCCGGATTTTGAAATCGATGACCGGGTTGCCCCGCAGAAAGGCGAGAAGGTCTTCATCAAGACAATCAACAGCTGCTTCGGCAACAGGGAATTCACGAATTACATGAACAGCCTTGACGACAAGCGGATCATGATTGTCGGCCTTCAGACCAACTGGTGCATAGATGCCACGTTAAAGTCCGCATTCGAAAGGGGCTTTGAGGTAATCATCCCCGAAGGAACAAATTCAACCTTCGACAACGACTACATGACCGGAGAGATAACCTACAGGTATTACAACGAGGAAATCTGGCCCGATGTCTTTGCAGACTGCATTTCATTTGATGATGCAGTGGAGATGTTGAAGTAAGCCGGAGACGGGACTCGCGCCCTACGGCGCCCTACCCCGGAGACGGGACTCGCCTTCCTCCTCCCGGTTGTCCGTCGTCAGGCCGGCTTGGCTTCAGACGCAGTGCGTCTTCCTACCGCCAAGCTTCGAGTCCCTACGAAATCCTATCAAACACAAACAGGACAGGCTTTCACCTGTCCTGTCGTGTTTGCCGGAGACGGGACTCGAACCCGAACGCCCTTGCGGACACAAGATTTTGAGTCTAGCGCGTCTACCATTCCGCCACTCCGGCTTGTCAAATGACTTGATTAAAGTAGCATAGTGCAAGATTAATTGTCAATTACAGCCGAAAAGCGAAGGGCCCCTGTCACACTATCACCTCAACGGCATTACATTCGGCGGAACAATTGCCCAGTGGGCAGCAGTATATAAGACCACAAAGTGGAGCGATGGTGTCAACGTATACTGCAAGGTTCACTGTACTGACGGTGATGTCTCGATCTGATTCATATCTGAATCTCAAAAAAGAAAACGGTTGCTCCAATGAATTGGGGTCAATTCAATTCACCAAAGCAACCGCTTTTTTATGAACCTGATCAATGTCAGGGCTGCTTGCCGATGTAGGCAAGGATTCCGCCGTCAACGTACAGGATGTGGCCGTTTACGAAGTCACTTGCATGGGAAGCAAGGAACAATGCAGGTCCCTGAAGGTCCTCAGGAGTACCCCATCTTGCTGCAGGTGTCTTGGCAACGATGAACTGATCGAACGGATGCCTTGAACCATCGGGCTGTCTCTCCCTGAGAGGAGCTGTCTGCGGTGTGGCGATGTATCCGGGCCCGATTCCGTTGCACTGGATGTTGTGCTCACCGTACTCGGAACAGATGTTGCGGGTAAGCATCTTGAGACCGCCCTTTGCGGCAGCATATGCACTGACAGTCTCGCGTCCGAGCTCACTCATCATCGAGCAGATGTTGATGATCTTGCCGTGACCGATCTCAATCATGCCTGGAATGACTGCCTTGGAACAGATGAACGGACCGTTGAGGTCGATGTCGATGACCTTTCTGAAGTCCTCGGCGGACATCTCTATCATGGGGATTCTCTTTATGATACCTGCGTTGTTTACAAGAATATCAATCTTTCTGCCGAAATCCTTCTCGATGGCTGCAACGGTTGCCTTGACCTCATCCTCTTTGGTTACGTCGCTCAGATATCCTCTGACATCCGTAATTCCTGCATCCTTGTAAGCCTGAAGGCCCTTCTCAAGCTGCTCGGGATTGTTTGTGTTGACTGCGATGCTGCAACCAGCCTTGGCAAAAGCTGTGGCAATTGCAAATCCGATTCCATAAACAGCGCCTGTAATCCAAGCTAAACTTCCTTTTAAGGAAAACTGTTCGTCAAGATAATTATTCATAGCTTATTTCACTCCTTTCTATTCGTTTATATATCCCATTATAGTGGATATCTCATTACAACTGGCGCACACATTTTTAACTATTGCGTCAATCCCCTGTCTGTCCAACCTGAAAGTCGGAGTAGACAGGCTCATGGCAGCAACTGTATCTCCGTATGTGTCCTTTATCGGGGCTGCAACACAGAAGATTCCTTCCTCGTGCTCCCCGTCATCGAAAGCATAACCCTGCTGACGTACCTTTGCAACTTCGCCCAGCAATTCCTCCACGCTGCAGATGGTTCTGGACGTATAACGCTTGAGGCCTTCCTCTGCAGCTATCTTACGGATCTGATCGTCGGTCATCGATGCCAGAAGGCACTTTCCGATGGCAGAACAATGAAGTGGAATGCTTCTTCCGACCCTGGAGTTCATCCTGATCGTGTACAGGCTCTCCCTCTTGAGGACATAGACTGCACGGTTCTCCTCCAGGATCCCGATGTGCACGGTCTCTCCGGTCTTGTCCCTCAGCCTTCCCGCAACAGGGTTTGCTACATCCAGCAGCTCAACGCTGCCCAATGCCCTTGAACCGACTGTAAACATTTTCAGAGTAAGGCTATATTGGTCAGAGCTGTCTCTTGAGACATAGCCATGTTCGACCAGTGTGGTAAGAAGACGAAGTGCCGTGGCCTTCGGAAGATCCGCTTCCCGCGAGAGGGTTTCAAGGTTTGCAGACCTGACTCTCGAAAGCGTCTCCAGAAGGTACAGGGCCCTTGCAGCAGCACCCAGTTCCATCCGTACCTCAGCGCTTCATTGCTGCAACGGCTTCAGCGCACTTTGCAGTAATTTCGTCCCATTTCTCGGCATCAATGGCATCGGCCTTGGCCATCCAGGATCCGCCGACCGCCACGACATGCTTGCAGGCCTGATACTGTGCGATGTTGGCCATGCTGATTCCGCCTGTGGTCATGAACTTGACCTGCGGGAACGGACCGCAGAGGTTCTTGATCATGTTGACTCCGCCGGCAGCCTCTGCAGGGAAGAACTTCAACGTTGTAAGGCCGAGTTTCACCGCTCTCTGGACTTCGGTTGCCGTGCAGGTTCCGGGGAAGACTGCGATATCCCTGTCCTGGCACCATCTGACGATCTCTTCATCCAGACCGGGGGATACGATGAACCTTGCTCCTGAGGCAACGGCTTTCTCTGCCTGTTCGATGGAGATGACGGTTCCTGCTCCCAGGTACATCTCCGGAACTTCCTTGTGGATTGCCTTGATTGCATCCTCTGCAGCTGCGGTTCTGAAGGTAACCTCAATGCAGGGAATTCCTCCTGCAAGCAGTGCCTTGGCAAGAGGAACGGCCTTGGCGGCATCGTTGAGTGCGATTACGGGAACAACACCCACGCTCCTGATTACTTCATTAAGCTTATCGTTATACTCTGACATATTTACCTCTGATTACCTTTGTACACGACCCGAACCGTCGCCCTTGCAGAGAGCCTCAACCTCACTCTTTCTGGTAAGGTTGAAGTCACCGGGGATGGTGTGCTTCAGGGCGGAAGCTGCAACTGCGAAGTTGAGGGCATATTCCTCATCCTCATAGTTCGAAAGGCCGTAGATGATGCCGGCAGAGAAGCTGTCGCCTCCTCCGACGCGGTCGATGATGTCGGTGATTTCATAGTGGCGGGAAAGATAGAAGCCCGTCTTGCCGTTGAGAGCTGCAGACCATCCGTTGTGGTCGGCACTCTTGGACTCACGCAGAGTCACTGCAACCTGCCTGACATTGGGGAACTGCTCCTTGACCTTATCGGTGAGCACCTTGTAGGCTTCCTTATCCAGCTTTCCCGATGTCACATCCTGATCAAGCTCGATACCCAGGCACTTCTGGATATCCTCTTCGTTTGCAATCACGACATCCGCATATTTGGTAAGTTCGCGCATTACCTCAGGAGCAGTCTTTCCATACTTCCAGAGCTTCTTTCTGTAGTTCAGGTCGATGGAGACCGTTGCTCCTACAGCCTTTGCCGCCTTCATTGCCCCGAGGGCGCAGTCTGCACAGCTCTGGCTTACTGCAGGAGTAATTCCCGTTACATGGAACCATGTGGCACCCTGCATGATTGCAGCAAAGTCGTAATCGGAAGGCTTTGACTGTGCAACCGAGCTGTTTTCCCTGTCATAGACGACAAGGCTGGGCCTCTGGTTAGCGCCGGTCTCCAGATAGTAGATACCTACCCTTCCGTTTTTGGTCATATATATCGCACTTGTATCAACACCATGGCGTCTTAGTTCGCTTACTGCTGCCTCTCCGATGGCATTCTGTGGTAAAGCCGTAACAAAAACAGCTTTCTCTCCGAATGTAGCCAGAGACACTGCGACGTTGGCTTCGCCTCCACCGAAAGTGGCTTCGAGAAGCGGTGACTGGAAGAATCTCTCATGCTCGGGAGACTTGAGTCTGAGCATGATTTCTCCGAATGTGACGTATTTATTGGACATGATCCGACCTCCGTTTACATGTCCATTCTAATATAACGGGAAACTACTGTCAATGAAAAATGGAACAATGTTTCATTTTATTTGTTTTCCATTTTCCTAAGGTGTTCACGGGCTGTTTTCTCTATAAGGGCGTCGAATCCCACCAAGGCTGCAAACGGAGCGAACTGTGCAGCCCTGTCCTCCTCAGGCATCCATGGATAGTTTTCGGATTTGTGATGCTCAAGATCGATGATATCGCTGTAATCCTTCATGCCTTGTGCCCTCCGATCTGATTGTTGCGCTCGACGGTCTTTGCACCTTCTTCCAGGTTCATGCCACGGAGAATCGCGTTCTTTCCGAACTTTTTCTTTATCTCCAGTGCGGCCTGCATCTGGCGCTTCTCCTTGGCAAGCCTCGCCCGGTCCTTCTTGCGCTGTGCCTCAAGTTCATCATAATCCGTAAAGAGATCCAGCTGCTCGTTAGAGCAACTCTGCTCATAGCCTTCATGAACAACATTCCCTGCTCCGATCGTCACCCTGCGCACGCACAAGCGCTTATCGACAATCCTCTCATACATGTCTTCCGCAGCCTGTCTGATATCCACCGCAGACGAAGTATAGTTTTCGAACTTCTGCGTGGCATTCACGCTTTTAGGAACCTTGCGACCGTACCAGTCGTAGCCGAATTCACCGTCGAAATTGTCGGGACATTGGGAATCGTAGTTTATATACAGCCCAACCGAATTGGTGACGAGGGATTTCTCGACCAGATCCAGCGCAAGGTTGTCCGCCATCTCCTTGACTATCAGAAGCCCCTTGTCCCAGCTGTAGGCCTCCGGCAGCACCTGACTGGAACTGAGGCTGTTGCTCTGGGGTTTGTAGGCCTTGATCTGAGCCATGGTACAGGGCTCCCAGCCCCATGCATGGTCGATCAGAAGCTCTGCATTCACCCCGAACATCTCATAGAGAAGCCTCTCGTTCTTCAACGACATGCGGGCGACATCCCCCATGGTAAACATGCCCATGGCATTGAGCTTGGCTGCATAGCCGTGCCCGACTCTCCAGAAGTCCGTCAGAGGCTCATGGGACCACAGTTTCTCGCGATACGTATGCTCATCTAGCTCCGCAATCCTCACCCCGTCTGCATCTGCGGGAATATGCTTTGCCTCGATATCCATGGCGACCTTGCACAGATAGAGATTCGTGCCGATGCCGGCGGTTGCAGTGATTCCGGTCTTTGCAAGGACATCACGGATCATCTTCATTGCAAGCTCATGGGCCGTCATGCGGTAGGTTCCGAGGTAATGCGTGACATCCATGAAGACCTCATCTATGGAATAGACATGGATGTCCTCGGGTGCAACATAATCCAGATAGATGTCGTAGATCTGGGCGCTTACATTCATGTAGCGTGCCATATGAGGCGGAGCAATGACGAAGTCCAGTTCAAGCGAAGGATCCTTCTCAAGTTCGGATGCGTAGCAGGATTTATCGCAGAATCTATGTCCCGGGGCATTGAGTTTTCTCTTAGCATTGATGGCCTGGACAGCCTGAACAACCTCGAAAAGTCGAGGTCTTCCCGGAATTCCGAGCGCTTTTAATGACGGAGAAACCGCAAGGCAGATGGTTTTGTCGGTACGCGAGGAATCGGCCACGACCAGGTTGGCATCCAACGGATCCAGCTGCAGGCTCCTGCATTCGGCAGAAGCATAGAAGCTCTTGAGGTCAATTGCAATGTAAGTGTGGCCGCTTCCCATAATACTTATTCTATGTTAAGTTTCTGTTTTTTGCAACCTTCTTGCTCACAAAGCCGTATCGAAGGCCAGTCTCACCTTTACCTGTTCGAAGTCGGTCTCAACCGTAGCACCGAGCATGACCTTGACCCGGGTGAGATACTCGCCGAGGATCGGACTGAGGGAGAATGCAGCTGTCATGGAGAGCATCTGGCTGAAGGTGTTCACGCCTGTCAGGTAGACTGCATTGTAGGACACTCCCACCGTGAAGCGCTGGAAGTGCAGACCGAACAGGACAACGGGCAGAGCACGCTGGATTTCACGGCTGTAAAGGATTACGGTCGCAGTTCCGTCAAGCCCCAGGACCATGTTGGAAGGATCGAGCAAGGCATCCACCGTAAGGCTCATCGGCAAGTTCGTGACATTCAGGCCGTCGCAATTCCACCACAGAAGCTGCGGCAATCTGAGGACAAAGCGTGCACCGGGTCTCAGATCGCTCAGATAGGCGGTTGTCGAGAAACCGAAAACGGCATAGGGATTGGTTCCCGTCCTCTTTGCGAAGGTATGCGAGGCAGAAACGAATGTGGAAATACCATAACTGAAGCCCATGTCCGGACTGTTAATTCCCATGAACTCGAACTTGCCCGATACTCCGATGGAATTGAACGAATCAAGTTCGAAACCCATGGAAGAGCTGATTGACGAATCAAAAAGCAGATCTCCCTTCTGGATTGTTGAGGGATCTGCCATTACTCCCGTCCCGTAGATGGCGGCCATGGAAACGGAGAACGGGATTACACCCGAATAATCGAACCTGTAAGATCCCATCACACTTGTGACAGCATAGCCTGCAGCGATCTGATGGGTATAGGTTTCGGTCGGATCCGAAGTAAGCCAGGTAAGGCCGAGGGAAACACTCGAAGCGCTTCCGAATTCAACCATTCCGAACGGATAAAGAACTCCATCCTTGAAGTATTTGATAGCCCGATAACGCTTTGATGCTTCAGAAAGTGTAAGTGTATCAGGTTTGGGAGCATCTTTTACATTCTCGAAACCCAGACTCACTGCTTCTTGGATATCCAGCTTGTCTACATCTGTTATACCCAGTTTCCTCTTCTCGAAATAGGTGGAGGCGAACACGACCCTGTCGCCGATTCTGACGGGACCTGCCACTCCTCCGTTGATATCGGAACCGGACAGTCTCATCTGAGCACCGCCTTCGGTCAGACAAAGCTCGCCGTAACGGCAGAAGTTCGTTGACTTGGAATCCTCGGGACACCATGTGAAACAGAGAACATCCTTCTCTCCGTCGTTACCCTTTGCCAGAGAGAGGATCGAAACATTGTCAGGATTGCTTACCAAGCTGACCGACATATCCGACACAGAAAGAACTGCAATGTTCTGGACGGAGGAATAGTTGTAGATAAAGGCCACCTGAGCGTCTCCGACATCGACGAAATCGGATGCGGTAACATCGTAGCCTAGTTCGACAGTCTTTCCTTCCACCATCTCGTATGTGGAGAGATCGTAGAGACTCAGGGATGTGTTCTGACCTGAATTCGAATAAATCAGTATGTATTCCTTCCCTTCCAGCGATACGAAGCATCCCTTCCTGAGGTCTCCGGCTTGCGGACTTGACTTGAACTTATGAAGAAGAGATGCCTTGCCGTTTCTGAGAGCATAGAGTCTTACGGATGTATCTGAATTGGTGACATATGATGAGAGCAGCATCGTCCCGTCGGATGATATGCTCAGGTTCTGCTCATCCGTGACGATGGACATTACCGACGAACACCTTGAGAGGTCCGCATCGAATCTCAGGACAGCGGCTGTAGTATAGTCATAGACATAAAGGCTTCCGTCCTGTCCGAGCACAAAGGAGCTGTAGCTGCCTGTTCTGGTTCTAGCTGCGACGGAATCGGCATCCTTCACATCCTCCGGTACCTTCACCCAGTCATAGAAATCCTGCCAGGCCTGTTTGACCGGGATTCCGAATACGGTCTTGATTCTGGAGAATGTAGACCAGCTCAGTTTGGAGAAGTCCACATAAAGCTGTGCAACGGCATCATAGCCGTATGTGATGGCAAGATATTCCAGGAAGGCTGCGGCGAAGTTGTAGTACAGAAGACCCGACGGATAGGTATCCCTCGCTCCTGCGACCTCAAGCCAACTCGGGAAAAGACCCTCGACCTTGGCCTGTCGGACTATCTGCATGCTGTAGGAATCGTTGAGCCTTCCGTATCCGTCAACGCTCTCAGCCAGTACCGCGCCGCCCTCTGAGAGGGACGGATACATGTACAGGATCGGAGAGAGGGAGAGGAGGTCTCCGAATACATTAGCCATGAACTGCATGAACGGCCCCCTGATATTGAACTGGAAGGCATGCGCAAGTTCATGTCTGAAGACATACAGGATGGTCTGCGGGAAGTTGGAGAGTCCCCCTATTCCGTCCGAAACCGTATCGAACATGACGATATGGTTTGCAGGGGAATTGGTGAAATAGGCATTGAGGATCTTGTACTCGCCTGTTACCACAACGGGGATATGGAGGTGCGGATCAAAGTTGAAGAACTCCACCAGGGATGCGTAGAGTTCCTCACAGTTTTCGTACAGCAGGGCTGCGGTTTCGATGCTTGAACTCTGATAGATGATATCGAAGTGTTCGGTCGAGGCCGTTCTGAGACCGCCGGTTCCCCTGGTCACGGAAGCTCCGAGCGGCAGGACGGCAATCAGTACGAGGACAACAGCCAGAAATCGTCTGGTTTTAATCATTTATCTGCAGAAGCTCCTTCTTCTTGTCGATGGCAGCGGCTTTCTTGAGCAATGCAATTGCCTGCTTAAGTTCAGCCTCAGCCCCATCGAACAGAGGAACCAGGCTTTCATCCTTCTTGTCGGCTACGGTCACGATGGCATACCTGCAGTAATCCGGAATCTTTACCACGAGGTCCTTTGCTGCAGCTACATCAAGGTCATCCCTGTCATCAAACAGGTACATGACCAGAAGACGGGTAGCCTTCTTCTCGGCCTTGAGGACCTTCGGAAGGAGTTTCACGGCTCTGGATACGTTCTTGTGTGCGCCTCTGGCAGTGCAGAGGATGCGGAACTGACGTGTGAGCTTCTTGAGTTTTATGATCTTCTTGGTCCCCATCCTCAGAAGGTCATCGGCGCCTGCGCGGATGGTAAAGAGCTTGATCAGCAGATAGAGAGCCGCCCAGAAAACAACGGTGACAGCCATTCTTGTGAAGCTTTCGGTTTTAAGAAGTGCAGTGAGTTCTGTCATTTGCCGGCCTCCTTGCGATAGCTTACCGTCACCTGCGGGAACGGTATCTGGACTCCCTTGTCTATGAGCTTCTTCGTAAGTTGCTCGTTGAGGTCCCAGTTCACGGTCCAGTAGTCCGCCTTCTTGCACCACACCCTTACATTCAGGGTGATGGCGGAATCATTGCTGTAGTTGAAATGGCAGGCAGGAGCCGGCTCTTCAAGAACAAGCGGATGCTTCATGGCTACATCGAGAAGCATCTTCTTGATCTTCTCGGGATTCTCGCTGTAGTCGATTGCAACGGAGATATCCATTCTTCTGGTGTCATTCACGGAGTAGTTGATGATCGGAGTGCAGAAGACCTGGGAATTCGGCAACAGGACCTGCCTGTTGTCCGGCGTGGTCAGGACCGTATGCATGAGCTTGACTTCTTTGATCGATCCCGCTACGGAACCGATTTCCACATAATCACCTTCCTTGAACGGGCAGTTGATCACCAGAACGATTCCGTTTGCCACGCTGCTTAGGATGTCCTTGACTGCAAGGCCGATGGCCAGTGTTGCAGCGGAGATTGCACTGACGACACCGGTAAGCGGGATTCCGAGGTTCGCGAGGCAGAGAAGCAGCAGTGCCAGAAGAAGCAGGAACCTGACTATCGTGAGCACGAAGTTCACGAGGGAGTTGTCCATGCTGCTGGCCAGAAGCGCAACCTTCAACTGCCTGATAAGATTTCCGACAATCAGATAACCGAATATGGCCATGGCCAAAACGGCAATCCAATTGAAGCCGGTTTGCTCAAGAAAGTTAGCGAATTTCTCCATACTTACTCCATTTGGGCTATTTTTTTCGATATTTCGTTCTGTTTCATTCTGAGATCGGAAACTGATTTCAGCTCAGCATCGACCTTCTGCTGAAGCTCAGCCTTCTGATTCTCTATTGCCTGTATCTGGCTGTTGAGATGGTTCATCTGCTCCGACAGCTGCGAAAGCTGCATGTTATGGATCTCGATATCATGCTCCATCATCAGATGATCCAGATTGAGGTTGAGACGGGCGATCTTCCCTGTCTGCCTTATGACCTGAGTACAGCATTTCTTCAGCTCGTCCGGAGCCTGGTTGTCCATCCAGTAGGGAATGCCCTCCGCCAGGATCTGGCCGTATCTGGAGTACAGATCCGAAAGCCTGTCCGCCAGCTGGTTCTGAGTACCCTGCAGCTCCCTCAGCTTGCGGTTCTCCTCACCGAAGGCACCCATGCTCCGCAGCGAACCCTGGGCCTCATCTATCATGCTCCTGTGATCAAGGATATCGTTCTTGAAGTTCTTCTTGGCAAACTTGATCTGGTCCATCTCGTCCAGGATTCCCTTGGCCCTCTGGCCAGGAACTTCCCTGAAATCGCCCGAATTGTAGATCCTGCGTCCGGTCTCGGCAAAGACGGCATCCAGCCCCAGCCTTACCTTCTCCATCTTCTTCTCATAGACCGATACCATGAAGGCCGGTCCGGTTTCACGGTACTTGTCAAGCTTGGCTCCGAGCTCATCGAGCTTGTGCTCGTAATCCCTCATGGGTTCGAGACACTTCTTCAGACGTTGCGGCAGCTTGCCTGCGGAATCAATCTCGATTGCAACCGCGCCCAGGGATGAGATGAGAACCGAGAATCTATTGTCCAGCTCCTTCATAGAGAGCTTTGTCTGCTCTATTCCCCTGCCCCCTGCGGACATCTCGCTGACGGCAGTCTTCAGAGCCTCTATGCGTCTGTCGACATCATCCTTTTCGTTGACCAGCTCGAGCAGTTTCCCATACGGTTCGTTGCTGGGTTCGTACCCTATTGCATCATGCCAGGCAAACGAAACCTCTCCCAGCTCCTGATACATCTGCAGGAGATCCAGATGAGCCCTTTCAAGGTCCCTCTTGAGACTTTCGATATCGGCAGTGATGTTAGGCATATCAAGAATATACCACATAGTTGTGAATAAGTCTTTAAAAACGACTGCTAATTAATTCCAAAATGTTGTATACTACGTGCCGAGATAAGAAACCCATCCTTTACCAGGAGTGAAATATGGCAGATTCCATTAAAGATAACATCAGAGAAGACGACGCACAGAAGATCAGAGAGCTTGTCGAGCAGATGAAGCTCTACAACAACCCGCAGGAACTTGAAGACATGAAGAAGCTGATGAAAAAGAACGTGAGCTTCACCATGCGCGGCTATCTTCTGGCCTATCTCTACATCACCAGAGGCGGCAATACACAGAGACCGCAGAGACAGGAAAGAAGACCCCAGCAGACGCCTGCAGTCGAGAATGCGACGTCGTTCTACATCAACATCGGAAAGGCAAGCAAATCCAACCCGAGAGAGCTCGTGGACTTCATCTGCGAAAAGACCGGCCTCAATTCAGAGGACATCCTTTCAGTAGCCTTCAAGCAGAACTACTCTTTCGTTTATGTAAGTAATGACAAGAAAGAGGGCATCATTGAGGCAGTGAACGGCCAGACCTTCAAGGGCAGAAAAGTCAAGATGAACTACAGCAAGGAGAAGGATGAGCAGAATTGAGATAGAGTGTATCAGAGTCGGTCTGATCCAGACCAACTGCTATCTTGTCAGGGTCGAACAGGACCCCGAAGAACCCTTTCTGGCCATCATAGATCCGGGCGAAGATGCCGATATCATCGAAGCCCACCTCAAATGGGAACCCACCCACATCATTCTCACCCACTCCCATTTTGACCATGTGGGAGCCCTCGCCTGTCTTCATGAGCGCCATCCGTCGGCAATCATAGCCGCAGGTTCGGCAGAGGACTTCGATGCAAAAAGCATTGAAGCCGTGGCAAGAAGCGCCATGGGTTACTACGCCTCGACGACATCATTGGCTAAAAACGGATACAAGGTCC
>JAGCUM010000209.1 GCA_017962865.1 Spirochaetales bacterium | reverse complement strand
TCGGGAATCGCGTCCGGGTTTCCGCCGCTGTCATTTGCGATGTAGCTGCCAGGGAAGATGACTCCGAGGAAGTTCTTGCCTGCCTTGCGGGTTCTGGTGGTTGCGCCGAGCATTTCGCTGTAGACGGTGCCTGCGATCGTCAGGTCATCATCTGCACTTCTGAGCACATAGCGCCATGCTTCCTCGTCGAAGATCGACTTGTCCTCAAGAAGCATCGGGTTGAAGACGCTGTCGGTGTAGTAGTCTGCAAGAGTAAAGAGCTGATCCTCCGAGAGCGATGCCACGGGATAGATGGTCATGAACGGATATGTGCTGGCGTTCATGAAGGTGTTGTAGGTCTGATAGCTCAGGTTGAACCACAGTGCCTTGGAGGGATACTTCTCCGAACCGTCGAGGGTGGAGTGCTCGAAGACATGAGGGATACCTGTATCCTGCTCAGTGGGTGTCCTGAACGCAATCTCGAACGTCCTGTTCGTGTCTTCGTTGGCGACATACAGCACAGTTGCGCCGGTCTTGTCGTGCTCGAAGCGGTAGATCTTGGCTCCGAACATGTCGAAGTCTCTGATTTCCTCAACGGTGAATCCGTTGATCTTCTGTCCCAGGGCGGGCATCTGAGGTCCGTGCGAGATTTCGTATGCCGTCTGGGCAAAAACCGATGCGCACAGGACAAAGAGCACCATAGCCAGGGTGAGAATCTTCTTTGTCATCAATAGGTTCCTCCTATTATAAATGATATGTTAATCGGCTAATCATAACTCTTGACGTCGATATTCTTCAAGTGCACCCGACTATTGAATATTCATTCATTTTTGGTCATCATATCCGTATGCCTATACTGCTTCCGAAGAACTATCCGCATTCCGACAAACTCAAGCGCAAGGGTGTTTTCGTAATGTCCAACACCCGCGGACGTGAACAGAAGATCCGTCCGCTCAAGATCGGAATCCTGAACCTCATGCCCACTCTGGAAGCCACCGAAGTGCAGCTGATGGGTATGCTGGCCAACACACCTCTTCAGGTCAATTTAATATTGATAATGATGGATACCGACCACCGCAAGGTCGAGGATCTTCCGCATCTGAAGGAATTCTACGCGCGCTTCGAGGATGTGAAGGACGAGAAGTTCGACGGCATGATCATAACCGGCGCCCCTGTTGAAAGAATCCCGTTCGAGCAGGTCGATTACTGGGATGATCTTGCGGCATTCACGGACCATACCCGTAAGAACGTCTTCTCGACGGTCCATATCTGCTGGGGAGCACAGGCAGCTCTGTACCATCATTACGGAATAGGGAAGAAGCTCATGGACCACAAGCTTTCCGGAGTGTTTCCCCATTCGCTTCTGCACAAGAGCTACGACAATCCGTTCACACGGGGCTTCGACGACAGATTCCTAGTCCCGCATTCCAGATATACCATGCTGGATATCGATGCCGTCAAGAAGAACGAGTCCCTTGAGATTCTCGACGAATCCTATTTCGCAGGCCCCCATATCATAGCCACCAAGGACGGAAGACAGGTGTTCCTCAACGGACACTGGGAGTATGACCGCGGCACCCTCATGAAGGAATTCGAGAACGAGAGCAAGATACGCAACGTGATGCCGCCGTACAACTATTTTGTTGCGGACAAGCCCGAGTTCGGAGTGGAGGTCACCTGGAAATCCCATGCGAACCTCTTCTATTCCAACTGGCTCAACTTCGTGTATCAGGGCACCACATATGATATCGAGGAAATCCCGAATCTTTAATTTCCGAAAAGTATTGACTGAGAAAAACCGTTTGTGGTATGATATTACCAAGTAAACCAGTAGGTTTAGTATAAAATGAAATCGGCAACGAATAGAGGGGAGGAAAACATGAGCACCTACAAATTCGAGACACTGCAGCTTCACGTCGGTCAGGAACAGGCCGACCCCGCCACCGACGCAAGAGCGGTCCCGATTTACCAGACCACATCTTACGTTTTCCACAATTCCGCCCATGCCGCTGCGAGATTCGCTCTCCAGGAGCCCGGAAACATCTACGGCCGTCTGACCAACTCCACTCAGGAAGTCCTCGAGAAGAGGATTGCAGCCCTCGAGGGAGGAGTCGCAGCCCTTGCACTTGCATCCGGTGCCGCAGCCGTGACCTATACAATCCAGGCCCTTGCAAAGCAGGGAGATCACATCGTTGCACAGCAGACGATCTACGGCGGCAGCTACAACCTGCTGGCCCATACGCTTCCGGAGTACGGTGTCGAAACCACATTCGTAGACATCCACAATCTCTCTGAGGTCCGTGCAGCGGTCAGGCCCAACACGAAGGCCATCTACATCGAGACGCTCGGAAACCCCAACAGCGACATTCCCGATATCGAAGCCTGTGCCGAAATCGCACATTCGCACAATATCCCGCTTGTCATTGACAACACATTCGGAACCCCGTATCTCATCCGTCCCATCGAGCACGGAGCAGACATAGTCGTTCATTCCGCCACGAAGTTCATCGGCGGTCACGGCACAACCCTCGGAGGCATTGTGGTCGATTCCGGAAAGTTCGACTGGAAGAAGAGCGGCAAGTTCCCGCAGGTTTCCGATCCGAACCCCAGCTACCACGGAGTTGCATTCACCGATGCCGCAGGTCCCGCAGCATTCGTCACCTACATCAGGGCCATAATCCTGCGCGATACCGGAGCGGCCATTTCCCCGTTCAATGCCTTCCTTCTTCTCCAGGGAGTAGAGACACTGTCCCTGCGTCTTGAGCGTCACGCATACAACACAAAGAAGGTCGTCGAGTACCTGGCAAAGCATCCTCTGGTAGAAAAAGTGAATCATCCTTCACTTCCGGGCCATCCTCAGCACGATCTGTACGAGAGGTATTTCCCCAACGGCGGAGGCTCGATCTTCACATTCGACATCAAGGGAGGCCAGGCCGAGGCACACAAGTTCATCGATAACCTGGAGATCTTCTCGCTGCTTGCCAACGTGGCCGATGTGAAGTCCCTTGTCATCCATCCTGCGACCACCACTCACGCCCAGCTTACGGACGAGGCGCTGGACCAGCAGAACATCCATCGCAACACCATCAGGCTGTCGATCGGAACGGAGCATGTGGACGATATCATCGCCGATCTGGAGAAAGGTTTCTCAGCGCTTTCTGATAGACAATAATCTACCTTTGCCTTATCATTGAGGCATGAGAAAAAGACAGATCAAAAAAATCATCAACAGTTACTATTGGGACACGGAAGAGGACATCCTTCTCCCGCCGTCGGTCATGAGAGAACAGTTCAGGGCAGAAGAGGTCTACTTCAGCAAGGCATTCATGATTTCCTATCCGGAACTGGCTGCGGAAATGCAGAAGAAACTTGAGGAGCGCATCGAGGCCGAGAACAAGAAGGCCGAGGAGCTGGCTCAGGCTTCGGAGGCAAAGTGATGTCAAAGAACCTCAAGGTCGTCCAGACCACTTCCCATGTCCTTGAAATCATCTGCAAGGTCCTCGTGATCCTGTGTCTCGTCGGTGCAATCGCCTCAACCGTAGGCGTTGTGCTTCTGAGCCTTTCCTATCTCTTCCCCAAACTGGTGGACAGGATAGAGGGTGACAACGGCCGCAAGGTCTTCCAGCTGATCGGCGACTGCCTCGTAGGACTTATCGTGAGCATCCAGGGCATCATCGTAAGCAAGGCCCACAAGGATTATTTTGCGATGGAGCAGAAGGACGGCACCCCGTTCACTGCCGAGGGAGCCAAGGCCTTCAGGACATTGGGTATCATGAATATCGTTGCCCCGATCATTGCCTCGATTGTCGCTGCCATCATCGGTGCGATCTTCAAGTGCTGGGACGATTTCAGATTCGATTTCGGTCTCGGACTGGGCATCGCCATGATTCTGCTTTCCTTCGTATTCGCATACGGAGCCGAGATAGAGCAGGGCAAGGGCGAGTGCTGCTGCCAGAACGAAGGCGAAAAGCAGTGCTGCTGTCAGGATGAGGCCAAGGAAGAAGCCGCACCGGCAGAACCGGCACAGATCGAAGAAAAGTAAGAACGAACAAAACAAAAGGAGAACAATATGAGCAAGTACGCAGGAACACAGACAGAGAAGAACCTTCAGGCCGCTTTCGCAGGCGAATCCCAGGCTAGAAACAAGTATACCTATTTCGCATCCGTTGCAAAGAAGGAAGGCTACGAGCAGATCTCAGCCATCTTCCTCGAGACAGCAGAGAACGAGAAAGAGCATGCAAAGATGTGGTTCAAGGAACTCGATGGAATCGGCAAGACAACCGACAACCTCAAGGCTGCAGCAGACGGCGAGAACTTCGAGTGGACGGATATGTACGAGGACTTTGCAAAGACCGCAGAGGCCGAGGGCTTCAAGGCTCTTGCAGCCAAGTTCCGCATGGTCGGTGCAATCGAGAAGCATCATGAGGAGCGCTACAGAGCTCTTCTCGAGAATGTCGAGACAGCAGCTGTCTTCGCCAAGAGCGAGGTCAAGGTCTGGAAGTGCCGCAACTGCGGTCACATCGTAGTCGGAACCAAGGCTCCCGAGCTTTGTCCGGTATGCGCACATCCGAAGGCATACTTCGAGATCAACGCAGAGAATTACTGATAAATCAGGAATCTGTTTGTCTGTCGGGCCGGTTTTTCCGGCCCCGCAGTTTATTTAAGGCCGATTGACCGATGAAGCAGAGCACGAACAAGAGCGATTTCACTCAGGGCAGCATTCCTCAGAACATCTTCAGGATGGCTGTGCCCATGACCGCAGCCGTGCTCATCAACGCCCTTTACAGCATCGTCGACAGAATCTATCTGGGGCACATCCCCGGTGCGGGTTCCTATGCCCTCACGGGAATAGGGCTGGCTTTTCCGATAATCACCATAATCACAGCATTCCAGAACCTGTTCGGCAACGGAGGGGCCCCGCTGTTTGCGATGGCAAGCGGCAAGGGGGACAAGGAGCTTGCCGCCAGATACATGCAGAACGCGGCCTTCATGCTCATCGTGGTGGGCATTGCCCTGACTGCCATCTCCTATGCCGTAAAGCAGCCGGTGCTGTGGCTCATCGGGGCCTCCGAGGTCACTTTCCCGTATGCCGATGACTATCTGAACGTCTACCTCATCGGGACCATCTTCGTGATGATCTCCGTGGGACTGAATCCGTACATCAATGCCCAGGGCTATGCCAGGACCGGGATGATGACGGTCATGATCGGTGCGGTGATCAATATCATCCTGGATCCGCTGTTCATCTTCGTGTTCAAGCTGGGCGTCCGGGGTGCCGCTATCGCGACGATAATAGCCCAGTTCGTGAGTGCCGCATGGGTTCTGAAGTTCCTGTTCGGAAAACATACCCCCATCAGGCTTACATTCAAAGGCTTCAGACCCGATTTCGGAATCATCGTCAAGATAATGGCCCTGGGAGTTACCGACTTCTGCTTTGCAATCACCAACAGCGCGGTGTCGATGTTCAGCAATGCAAGGCTCCAGGTCCTGGGCGGCGATTCCTGGGTAGGTGCGATGACGGTGATTTCCTCCATCAGGGAAGTCGTGCTGACCGTCATGCACGGTGTGTCGGGTGCCGCAAAGCCGATCATGAGCTACAACTACGGGGCCAAGCAGTTCAAGAGGGTAAAGAGCGCCAGCAACTACATGCTGGTGATTGTCCTAGGCTATTTCATCATCGTCTGGGCCCTTCTGATGTTTATCCCGGGCTTCTTTGCCGGACTGTTCACGGAGGAGAGCGGAGTCTATCAGTGCAGCATCACTGCCATAAGGGTCTTCTTCTGCCTGCAGTTCTTCATGGCACTGCAGACAGCAGGCCAGAGCACCTTCACATCATTGGGGATGGCGCGACATGCACTGTTTTTCTCGCTTTTCCGAAAGGCAATTCTCGTAATACCTCTTGTATACATCCTTCCTAACATGTTTAATTTGGGTGTTCTCGGAGTTTTTGCCGCAGAGCCCGTATCGGATGTGATCGGAGCCACGGCATGCTTTGTGACCATGAAGGTCGCAACGGGCAGAAAGCTCCGTGAAGGTGCCGAAATAAGGGCGCTGTAAGGGGAAGTTAGATGACCAGGAAACAGGCTTTTCTCAGGGGAATGAGAGCGGGAATCCCGATTGCATTGGGTTATCTTGCCGTATCGTTCTCCCTCGGCATAGCCGCAAGGGCAGTAGGGCTTACTGCATTCCAGGGATTTCTGGCCAGCATCCTCAACAGTGCATCGGCAGGCGAATATGCCTTGTTCTCTCTCATAGGGGCAGGGGCATCGATAGTCGAACTTATCTTCGTTTCCATCGTAGCCAACGGCAGATACCTTCTGATGAGCTGTGCCCTGGGTCAGAAGTTCTCGGAGGATACTCCGCTGATCCACAGGTTCGGAGTGGGGCTCTACATCACCGATGAGATCTTCAGCCTTTCGGTATCCATTCCGGGCTACCTCAATCCATACATCAACTACGGAGCCATTGTGGTCGCAGTCCCGTCCTGGGCAGTCGGTACCGCTTTGGGAATAATCGCGGGCAACATACTCCCTGCAAGGATAGTCAGCGCCCTGAGCGTTGCCCTGTACGGAATGTTCATTGCCTGCTTCATTCCGCCTGCAAAGAGAGATAAGGTGCTTCTTTTTGCAATTCCTGCGAGTTTTCTGCTCAGTTATATTGCTTTCAGGCTACCGTATGTCGGAGAGCTCTCCGAAGGTACCAGGGCCGTGATCCTGACTGTCCTCATTGCATCGGTTCTTGCCGTGGCAGTTCCCC
>JAGCUM010000208.1 GCA_017962865.1 Spirochaetales bacterium | reverse complement strand
GACAGGTTCAACCTCAACTGCTTCGATGACCGGTTCTTCCTCGACTGCGGTTGATTTGCAGGCGACAAGAGAGAAAAGCACTGCAAAAATCAGAACAAACAGAAAGGTCTTTTTCATAAGTAATTCCTCCACCCTCCGAAAGGGATAGTAGCATGATAGCACAAGCAGGCTATCTAAAAAAAGAAAAAAGTGTTTAGTACTGAATCGTGCGCTCAGCCGACGATCTTTTTGGCAAACTCTGCAACTGCCTTGAGATCGTTCTCATCGGGCTTGCCTTTGTGGATGCCCTTGAACTCACCCTTGCAGTGGAACTCGCGCTCATCCATAGCAATGCCGACCTTTGAGGCTTCGGCCTTGATCTTCTTGTAGGTGGAATTGAGCATGGCCGCAGAGCCGAAGTTGACGATTCTACCCACCTTCTCCTTGTCCAGGGACTTCACGAAACTGCGCACCTCGGGATCGATTGTAAAGGCATAGTAGGAGTTGCCCAGAAAGAGGATGTCTACCGGCTCGGAAATCGGCTCTGAAATCGGAAGGGCCTCTGCCCCGACTGCCTTTGCGACTGCTTCTGCAAGCTTCTTGGTGTTTCCTGTCTTTGTGTAATATCTGACTGCGACTGTCATTTTTCTCCCCTTTTATATTTTTAGATTTTCAAGCATTTCCCTGATTGCATTTGCACTGGGAGGGCAGCCTTTGACCGTGTTGTCGAAATTGCGGGTGCAGTTGCCCACCCCTATTTGGCCCTCACGGCCTCTGAAAGCCTGCCCTATGCAGACTTTTCTGCCATCCAGATTCCGCAGCGTGCCGTTCTCGTCCATTCTGGCAAGGGCGTTTATCAGATTGGCGTAGCAGGCTGAGCAGGCGCTCTCTGCATCGGTGTATCTTTCCAGGCTCCTTGCCCTTCCGGTGGATCTTGAGGGAAGGCAGATCGCCTCCCTAAGTTCTATGGTTTCCAGCTCGGACAGGTCGCTGCTGCCTACTCCCATCTTCTCCGCGAGGCCTATGTAAGGGATGTCGGAGATATCGAAACCTATCTGCTCGGCGCAGAAGGAGTCGATGAGAACCGGGTCGGTTCCTGCAAGCATCCTGTAGGTGTAGACGGGCGTTCCGCCCTCCTCGAAGTCCAGATCTCCGTTGATGTTATCCACAAGCACGAAGTCGGGCTTTCTGATGGAATTGAGGGCTGCGATGGGCTTGTGGAGCCCCAGCGTATGGAACAGCCTCTTGGATCTGTCCGAGAGAATCCCCTTCATGTTCTTCAGGGCGCAGGTCATCAGCGTCTGGCAGTGACCCTTGAGAACAGGCAGGTTGATCAGAAAGTCGGCTTCCAGGGCCTGCCTTGAAATCTCCATGGTTATTCCCGCTGCCGTACGGCGCTCGTAGGCATCGTCCTTGACATCCACCAGGGGAACGTTGTATCTGCGTGAGATCTCGGGGTATCCGTTGACGGCAAAGGCCCGCTTGGTGCTGTCGCCTACCCAGGAGCTCTCTATTATTCTGATGTCCGTAAAGCCGTGGTCCTGAAGGTACTCGATCACGGCCGTGACGATTTCGGTGTGGGTAACGGCCCCGTGCTCCGGGGTGGACGATGTTATGAGGTTGGGCTTGAGGGCGATGCTGCGCGTCCGGCTTCCGATCATCGAGGCCAGATCGACGGCGTTCATGAGCTCTTTTGCCATGGCGGAGGCGTCTTTTCCGTATGTTATGTAAATCCGGCTGTCTTTCATGTCAGTCCTCTCGGCTGTTGATCACAAGCATCAGGTTGTTGAGGTTCAGCGAGTATGTGTAGCGGGCATCGTCGGCGATGCTCATCATCAGCCTGATTCCCGATACCGGGGGTTCGCTGTCCTTGAATACGTAGTGAAGCGGGTCGAAGGCGCGGCAGTCGTCGCGGAAGCGGATTACCCAGCGGTCTCCCTTGTTCTGGATCCTCACTCCCAGATGGTTTTTCCTCTTTGAGGAGAAGCCGTGCTTGATTACGTTGCTTGCCATTTCCTCCACGCACAGAGCCACGAAGTTGGCGGTCTTTTCCGACCTACCCTGCTCCATGCAGAAGGCCTTGGCGCTCTCGGAGGCTCCCGTGACCTCCTCCATGTTGTGGATCCTGAACTCAAGCATGTTCTGGGTCCTGGCTCCGAAGTCGGGCTTGAAATCCATGTAGGTATCAAGCGCAAAGGAGACCTTGCGGGCTCTCTTCCACTTGAGGATGCTGAAGCCCAGCAGCGTCAGGGCCTCGCCGCTGACAAAGTAGAACCAGGCGCCCGTCGTTCCGAACGGAAAACCCAGTGCAAAGGCAACGATGGCAGGCACGACAAGGCCCTCGAAGAGCGAGTAGTTCACTATGGCCTTGATGCGCTCGGAGCCCTGCAGATAACCCTTGAAGGCATTGTTGATGCAGCACGGCACAAGACCCAGGGCAAAGAGCCTGAGGCCCATGGTCGCCATGCCCGCAGAAGCTCCCGAGTCCGTAATGAAAAGGCTTACAAGATAAGGGGCGAAGACAATCAGAAGTGCTCCGACTACTACTCCCAGTATCAGGCTTCTGGGCATGAGGGTCCTGATCAGGTCCTTCAGGCCGGTGCGGTCCTCCTCCTGATAGAGGATTCCGGTAATGGTAAGCGATACCCCGTAGATTCCCGTGGAGATGCAGTTGCTGGCATTGCCCAAGGTTGTCATCACCGAGAAGGCTGCAACGGCAGCACTGCCCGAGATGATCATAAGAAGCTTGTTCATCAGAAACACCAGCACTACTCCGGTTCCGATGTTGAAGACCGACGGGATTGCGCTCTTGAAGAGCTCTGCTACCTTGGAAAGCTTCAGGCTCCTGAATGAGAACTTGAAGATGCTCTTCTTGGAGAAGAAGTACCAGATGGCAATCAGCAGGGCAACGTAGTAGCTCAGGGCCGAGGCAAGTCCCATTCCGAAGAGGCCCCAGTTGAACACCATGGCGTTCAGAAGGTCAAGGACGATATCGGTAACCGTAATGCCCACTACGGCAACGATCAGAAGGCCCATCTGGCCGCCCAGCTGCAGAAATGGAATCAGGACAAGCGATACCATGCATCCGGGGGCACCGATGGTAAAGCCTATCAGATAGCCTCTGGTGGATTCGTAGAGCTCGCCGCTTCTGCCTGCGCCCATCCATGTGGGGGCAAAGTTCCTGAAGACCAGGACCACCAGAAGGAAGAATGTGGAGATTATCAGCGAAATGCCTACTGCAGATGAGAAGCACCTGTTGGTCTCGTCCACGAGGCCGCGTCCTATGGATTTGCTGCAGGATACCTGCACGCCGGCAGATAATATGGAACCTATTCCGCCTATTATCAGGAGGATGGGATTGGAAAGTCCGTATGCTGCCATTGCAGATACTCCCAGAAAGCGCCCGATAACTATGCTGTCCACGAGCATGCACAGCGATGTGGTCAGGACTGCCAGGATCTGGGCAGTGAGCATCTGTTTGGTAAGGTTCTTGATCATCGGCGTTATGATAGCACCGTCGGTGGTTTTATTTCAATCTTGTAAATCAGGGTCCATAATCACTCTTTTCTGGGTGATTTTGAACGGAGTGCGCTTTTCCACGACATCGCGGCAGTAGTCCAGCGTCCACTGCATCTTGTCCACCACTTTCTTCAGCTCGGAAATCAGAATGGAGACACTGATCGGCCCTATCTGGGTGAGCTCGGAGGTATCGAGCCTTAGGATGAACTGCTCGCGTGTGATATCCAGATACCTGACGGCCTTGAGTTTCTTGTTCTCAAGGATGTCGCGCTCTTCGGTGACGGCCTCGATGTCGTAGAGGAGAATCGGATTGCGGGCTGCGGCTACGTCGATCTCGTCCGCAAGACGTATGAGGGCAGCGAGGTACGGCAGGCAGATGGTGTTGCCTCCGGGGACCTTGAGGGCGCTCGGATAGGTTGCCTCGTCGTAGAGGTCGGTCCT
>JAGCUM010000207.1 GCA_017962865.1 Spirochaetales bacterium | reverse complement strand
TACATTGCATCCATGGCTGCTGTGATATCTGCATCACCGAAGAACTGGTTTGCATAAGCGAACTGGATGTCTGCATCATCTCCGAGCTCCTTGGCAGCAGCATCAGCGCCCTGGACAAAACCGTAACCATAGCGGATAACAGCAGGAACAGCCATACCACCGCAGTATCCGAGGTGGGTGTAGCCGAGTCTGACTGTTGCATAACCTGCGAGGTAACCGGCGATCTCTTCCTGGTAAACGATGCAGTAGACGTTTGAAAGGTCGGAAAGACCAGCGTCGACAACAAGGTCATACTCTGAAACATCGAGACCGACGAACTTGACATCCTTGTAATGGGGAGCTGCTTCAGCTATGGCGCCTGCGAATGCATAGCCCGGCATGACGATGACGTTGAAACCTTCACCGATTGCCTGCTCGATCATTGCAACACGGTCAGCTGTGTTGTCTCCGGCCGGCTTGTAATACTTGAACTTCAGGCCGTTTGCCTCTGCGAAAGCCTTGCAGGCCTCGTAGGTTGTCTGGTTGAATGACTGGTCTGTGATGTCACCGTAGTCTGTGACCATTGCGATTGCGACTTCAGCTGCCTTAGCTGCGGGCTGAGCCTCTGTAGCGCCCTGAGCAAATACTGCAAAAGCGACTGTCAGAACCAGAAGAATTGCGAAAATTTTCTTCATGATAATACCTCCGCGGATTTTGACGTCCATTACAGGACACCTAAATGATAATCCATAAGCCGAGGAGTAATCAACATAATCAGAGGGGTTTTGGAGACTAAAATAATCTAAACCGGGACCCGGTCAACCCTGCCTTGCAGAGCGGTCCAGCCTGAGGTTCCTGAAATACAGGATGAGGTCGATGGAGACCATGCTGATGTTCAGGACATAGAAGAACATGACATACCATTTGAAGCCTGCAGGGTTGGTGAGTTTGGCCACGATTCCGCAGATGTAGCCGAAGATAATCAGCAGAAGGAACGGAAGGCTCTTGCCCTTCGTAGTCCTTGCCCTGTAAGACTTTATAGCATTGAACGGCCATGAAAAGCCGAAACTGATAAGCATGAGAATTTCACCGAGTTCAGTAATAGTCATTTTCTCTTCCTCCAAACATGATTTATCTCAGAAACGAAAGCGCAAGTCAAGGCAAAGTTATCTCCTGCGTCTTGCAAGGATGACGGATGCACTGGCAACTGCCAGAATCAGGACAAGCAGCACCGCAACAAGGATCCTGCTATGGCCTGTCGTGTAATACACCCCACCGGTTCCCGGAGCAGGCAGAGGCACGCTGTCCACCGCCAGTCCCTCCTGTGAAGCTATACCCTTGATGTTCAGCAGGTTCACCACAGGAATCCCCCTATCGGCGAATTCATACAGCACCCCACGCGTCGGACTGTCGGGGATGGTCTCGATCATCAGACTCAGACCAGGCTTCACGTTCAGATATTCCATGCTGGACCCGATGTTCGCCCCTGCTCCGCCTACATTCACGAAAAGCTTCACGTCTTCTCCGTAGAGCTCCATCCTTCTCTGTATGCTGCTTGCCAGCGAACTCTCATCTATCAGCACGGTCCCGCTTAGGCGTGCAATCTCCAACACCACCTCACGCGTGTTGTCGAACATAAGGCCTTCCATGGTCCCCACACCGTGATCCCCTTCCCCGCCCGGAGACACAGCGATGAAATTGAAATCAATGAGGTTGCCTTCCAGCAGGAGGGCAAGCATCTTCGGCAAAGAAAGCTCCACCCTGGTAGCACCATAGGTCGATGCCCCTACGCTCGCGATGACTCGGGCTTCCAGCCCCATGGCATTGCAGG
The DNA here is from genome assembly GCA_017962865.1 of Spirochaetales bacterium. Next base: position 12,542 of record JAGCUM010000207.1, on the reverse strand, counting down.
CACAGACAGATGCAATTGCCAGCGCGGGAAAGGAACCGCTGGACCCGATTGCCACGGCATCGCCCTTCTTCAGCCCTGCCTCGGAGAAGTATTTCACAAGGATTGCAGCGAAATTCGGATCCAGGCTTGTGCGCTTGGCCGCGATATCACCCATCGTTGTCATCAACGGAGTGTACGCAGGCCCTATGAGACCTGTGCGGTTGAGATCATCCGCCTCGATAGTGATATCGTTGTCGATGATGTAGGAAAGAAGGAAGTCCTCGCATTTCTTCATCAGATCCGAGGCTTCAAGCTGGATATCGAAATAGGGAGTTCTGATGACGGTCCTGGTGGAAAACACCAGAATCAAGGCACCGATGCTCAGAATAAGAATAAGTAGAAGGACAAGGACATCCTTGTGTCCGCCGAACAGTTTCCTTCTCATAGTTCGGTGCCGTTCTCACGGCAGTAACGAAGAAAGTCAAGGAGCCTGTCCTCAAGAGCTCCGATGCAGAGAATCTGATCCTCACAGAGACTTATGAGCTCGCTGTCAGTACCTTTGAAGAGTCGTACCTTGCACCCCAGGACATTGTTTGCCAGAATTCTGGCCTGCTTCGGAGCATCCTTTCCGAGAACAACCACAAGAGGACAACCGTAGTCCGTGAAGAGCCTTGCATACTGCTCCAGCTGGTCTGAAATCAGATCGGAGCTTCCCAGGAGAACTACGAAATGTCTCTCGTAGTCGATTGCCTCGAGAGCATTCCGGGCCGTTGTAACGTCATTTGAATCACAGGCATTGATCACATGCCTTCCTTCGACGTCAAAAGGTCCCACAAGAACCGGATCGGTAGTCTTGCCGGAAAGAGCCTGTATGGCCTGCTCCTCTTCAAAACCGAGGTCGGTCAGGACCTTGACTGCCAGTGCCTCGTTCTTCTCGCGCTCGGATATGCCTTTTGCGACCAGGGTCGCCTTCGTATCTGCAAGAAAACGGAGGTCACTGGTGTAGAATCCCTGGTCATCGAAAGCTATGAGCTTCTCGTATTCTTTCTCCGAGGCATTCGTAACGATACAGACCGTGGGTCTTACCCTGTCCCTGTAGAGAGTACAGAGAGCCGGGTTGGAATATGGGCAGACCACAACGAGAGCTGCGGCCTTGGGAGGCCTGAACAATGCGAAGAATCCTATGGAGTCGTTGTCCAGGACTTCTCCTCTCCCCTTGAGCGCAGATGCAAGCATCCTGGCCACGGAAGTACGTGCGGTCGTTCCGCTTATGAGAATCCGCACCGGTATCTGTGCATTGAAGAGCCGGTGAAGACCGGCCTCCAATACAAAGAGAATAATCAGAGTCAGTACAACCCAGAAGACAATCACGCCACTGAGTTCAGAAGCAGCAGGCAGAAGACCAGTGTGAACAGAGCAACAGTCTCGATGATACCGATGACGATGAGGTAGTTAGAAGTACCCTTTCCGGTCTCTCCGAGTGCGTCACAGGCAGCTGCTGCACAGCGACCCTGGAAGAAAGCGGACAGTCCGATGACAGCTCCGCCGAAGATACCGATGAACAGTGCCAGAGTTCCGTTCAGACCGCCCTGAAGTGCGCTGTTGATGAAGTTCATCAGCAGGAAGCCGTAGATTGTCTGTGTCAGGGGAGCACCCGTGAAGGCGACCATCATGAAGGGAGCAGGCTTGCCGTTAGCATAGCACTTCTTCCATCCGCCGACAGCTGCGACAGCTGCAGCTCCGATACCGAAACCGGATCCCATTGCCGAAAGGCAGAGAGCCAAAACCAAACCGATTGATCCAATACCCATGTTTTCAATCTCCTATGCAGTTTGCAATTAGTTTACAATCAAGCGTTCTTTCTGAACGGTTCGTATGGAATACCCGCCCACTCCATTCCGAGCTGGCCGGAGAACTCCAGAAGGTTAAGTCTGACACCGTGTACGACCACGCTGAGAAGACCCATGACTATGTTCAGGGCATGACCGATGAAGAGAATCAGCATTCCTGCAGGGAACGCCCACCCCTTGAGCATCGGACTTGCCATACCGTTGAAGCTCTGGGCGATGGCAAGGCTTGCCATTCCCACAGCAAACAGTCTTATGTAGCTCATCACATTTCCGAATGCACTGATTGTGTTCAAAAACGTGGTGAATGCTCCGCCAAGGCCTGCCTTCAGACCCTTGCCGAAGCTCTGTCCCGGAGCCTGACCGCCGAAGACTATGACAGTCAGAAGCCCGCCGATGACAACGGCAAAGATGATCTTCACATTCACCGGATCCCCGATGACAAGCATGAGGGCCAGGAAGTAGATGCTGATTATCATCGCCAGCCAGGCGAAATCCGCCACCAGGGCCAGGCTCTTTTCCTTCCATTTGCGGATCACGTTCATGATGCACGCAAGCGAAAGCTGGATGGCTCCGACTGCGAAGCAGAACTTCATCAGGGCATTCTGTGCGGCACCGCTGTCCACACCGAAATACTGCGGATAGTTCGCTATCGACGGAATTACCAGAGCCTTGAGCAACGGAATCTCCATTGCCTTCTCGCTTCCGAACCAGGTTCCCGTCAGAGAGCCCCACACTACCGTGGCTATGCTCATGACATAGAGAAGGAGGTTCAGGTTGGAGCACTTCTTGGTCTTGATGTTCAGAACAACACCGAGGGCCAGGAAAATGGCACCGTAGGCGGCATCACCGATTATCATTCCGAAGAACAGCGAGAGGAACAGCAGGAACCACATGCTGATGTCGTACTCCCTGTATCCGGGAACGGTACCCAGCATGTCGAACAGAGGCTGCATCATCTTGGTGACCTTGTTGTAGCGCACCTTGGTCGGAACAGGGTCTTCCTCCGTCGGGTCATCGAGCGCGTATGCCCAGCTGCCGGCTTTGGCCTTTTCCTTGAAGGCACCCAGGTCGGATTCGGGGATGAAACCGCACAGAAGGCTCAGACCTTCTTCCGTAGAAGCTCCCCTTTCCACGCTGTTGTAGACAATCTCGTCCGTAAGGGAGGCGATTGCCTTGTCGTAGCTTGCGATGTAGCAGGCGCTGTCCTTGAGAAGTTTGTCCAGTTCGGCAGTTCTTGCAGTCTTTGCGGCAATCTCCGCATCAATCTGGTTCAGACCCTTCTGAGGCAGGACAAACCTGCCCGAGCTGTATGTCGGAGGAAGTTCCCCTACGACAGCTATCGCACACTGCTTGTCTATGCTTCTGAGGCTGATGTACCTTACTTCTTCATCAAGGGCATCGACTTCCTTCTTTCCGAGAAGATAGAAACTCAGTTCAAGGCCCCTGTCGCAGAGCATCCTGAGATCCTGAGGATTGAAGTCGCCCCACTTTGCCAGACTCTCACGCTCGACCTTCATCTTCACAAGCTCATCGGATAAGCGTCGCTTCTCCTCGATTGCACTGACCAGGCAGTTGTGGATGGAATCGAAGGCAGCGCCCGTGACGGCATCCTTCTGCTCTGCCTTAGGCATCTCGGAAAGGGTCGAGCGAATCCTGGAAAGCTCGGAAAGACGGGAAGACAGTGCTGCGTCGGGAGAGGCTTTCTCGGAGATATGGATGACCCCAAGATCCCTGATGCCTGCCAGAAGAGAGGCTTTTCTCTCCTGCGGGGCCACCACGATGATTTTCTTCATTTTCTCAATCATCTGTCTCCCCCTTTGCGGAAAGCTTCTTCTTGGCAATCTTTCCGCGCACGACGGCAGCAGTCTGCTGGTCACCGATATAGATTCCGATCTTGCGGATGTTCTCCTTCGTCTCGGGAATCTTCACTTTTTCGAAGAGGTTCACACGCTGGCTTGTGGTTCTCAGCTCCCTACCCAGAAGCTCCACCTGGATTTCCAGTGTCCTCATGAGGGCGCTGATCCTGGCAGACTCCTGAAGCAGGACGACCGCCTTGTCCACCCAGAGCGGATAATCCTCCACATCGTACTCGATATCCCTGAACGTCAGGTCCTCGAAGATGGGAATGCTTACTCCGGCGATATTGCCTTCTTTCTTCACCACCCTCTCAGGACGCACGAGGCTATCGAGCCTGCGCTCTTCGCAGAAGGCACTGTTTTCACCGAAGACCGATATCCAGCTCTGCACCGAATTCACCAGAGCCTCCTGTTTGGCCTTGTATTCGGCCAACTGGACTTCTATCTGGCGTATGACCATCTGCAGCTGCTGTTTCTTCAGCTGCAGGGTCGGCAGGTAGCGCTGATACTGCTTCAGCTGATCCTTCTGCTTCTTCTGTTCGTTCTTGGTAAGCTTTACAGCCACTTAACCCTCCAGCTTCTTGGGCCAGAACCGCTCGATGAGCTCGGTCCTCAGACCTGTCTCGTTGGGCTCGAAGCACTCGGCGAGGATTTCCCAACCGAGGTCCAGGGCCTCTTCCAGAGGAATGTTCACCGAAAGGTCCATGAGTCTGGATTCGAAAAGCTGTCCGTACTTGAGAAGCTTCTCATCCCATTCGGTCATCATGAATCCCATGGACTTCTTCTCGAGGGATTCCTTATATGCGCTGTAGAGCTTGATCAGACCGTCCATCAGGGCTCTGTGGTCGGTTCTGGTATCCTTGTTGACGTTCTGCTTGAGTCTCGAGAGGCTTCCGAACGGCTCGATGTGACCGTTCTTCAGATAGTACTGGCCCTCGGTAATGTAACCCGTGTTGTCCGGTACCGGATGGGTGACGTCATCGCCGGGCATCGTCGTGACTGCAAGGATCGTCAGTGAACCTGCTCCCTCGAAGTCGACTGCCTTCTCGTAGCGGCTGGCCAGTGAACTGTAGAGATCTCCGGGGTATCCTCTGTTGGAAGGAACCTGCTCCATCGTGATTGCCGTTTCCTTGAGGGCATCGGCAAAGTTGGTCATATCAGTAAGCAGTACAAGGACTTTCTTGCCTTCAAGGGCAAAGCGCTCTCCTACTGCCAGCGACATGTCGGGAATCATCGTGCACTCGACGGTGGGGTCGCTTGCAGTGTGGATGAACATGATGGTTCTGCTCATGGCTCCGCTCTTTTCAAGCGTATCGCGGAAGAACAGATAGTCATCGTACTTCAGTCCCATTCCGCCGAGGATGATCAGGTCGACCTCGGCCTGCATTGCGATGCGGGCAAGAAGCTCGTTGTAGGGCTCACCCGAAACCGAGAAGATGGGAAGTTTCTGGCTTTCGACCAGCGTGTTGAACACGTCGATCATCGGGATTCCGGTGCGGATGAGGTTCTTCGGAATGATTCTCTTTGCCGGGTTTACCGAAGGTCCGCCGATTTCGACCATGTTCTCGTCGAGCTCGGGTCCGTTGTCCCTGGGCTTTCCGGATCCGTCGAAGACCCTTCCCATGAGGTTGTCGGAGTAGCTGACACGCATCGGGACACCGAGGAATCTGACGGGATCGTTGGTCCTGACTCCCTGGGCTCCTGCAAAGACCTGGAGGCTTACAAGGTCACCGTCCAGCTTGATGACGTTGGCATAGCTGTTTCCGACCATGGCCAGATCGTTGTATCTGACACCTTCGGCACGTACCGTGATGACGTTTCCGACTATGGATTCAATCTTAGTATAGACCTTGTTCATCTCAGCCCTCCTTGACCTTTGAAAGGTAGAGATCGTTGATCTCCTTCTCGTATCTGGCATAGCGCTCATCCGTGACAAGAACGCTGTTCCAGTCGAGGAACTTCTGTCTGAGTTCATTGAAGAAGGCTCTTACATCCTTCTTGCTCTCTATATCGAACCTGGCCATCAGCACCTTGTAGAGAAGCTCGAATTCCTTCTGCTGTCTCTCCACCGGAACTGCGGCATCGACGAGGTCGAATGAGTTCTGCTGAAGGTAAACGGCATCAAGAAGCTCACCCTTCTGGTACTCGATGTAGTCCTCTATCGAGGTTCCTTCCTCACCGACGACCTTCATCATCTGGTTGATCTCATTGGACTTGAAGAGAACGCTGCGGGCATCCTCGACAAGCTTCTGATCGATGATTCCCCTGTACTTCGACCAGCTCTCAAGCGGATGGATTGCAGGATACTTTCTGGCATCGGAACGCTCTCTCGAAAGGCCGTGGAATGCACCTACGACCTTCAGTGTGGCCTGTGTTACGGGCTCCTCGAAGTTTCCGCCTGCAGGGCTGACAGTACCTCCGATGGTAACCGATCCGATGCTTCCGTCATGGAGGCGGACCTTACCGGCACGCTCGTAGAAGGCAGCGATGACCGATTCCAGATAAGCCGGGAAAGCTTCCTCGCCCGGAATCTCCTCGAGTCTTCCGCTCATCTCCCTCATGGCCTGGGCCCAGCGGCTTGTGGAATCAGCAAGCAAAAGGACATTCAGACCCATCTGCCTGTAATACTCTGCCATCGTGATGGCGGTATAGACCGATGCCTCTCGGGCTGCGACAGGCATCGAAGAGGTATTGCAGATGATGATGGTTCTCTCCATCAGGGATCTGCCTGTCTTCGGGTCTATCAGCTCCGGGAATTCCTTCAGGACTTCGACGACCTCACCTGCACGCTCTCCGCATGCTGCGATGATTACGATATCGACGTCGGCATTACGGCTCTCCATGTGCTGCAGAACCGTCTTTCCTGCTCCGAACGGGCCCGGAACGCAGAACGTACCGCCCTTTGCAACGGGAAGGAACGTATCGATGATCCTGATCTTCATTATCAGGGTCTCATCCGGTCTCAGACGCTCGTCATAGCAGCCTACTGCCTTCTTGACGGGCCAGCTGAAGACCATCGTGAGGTTTCTCTCTTCGCCCTTTGCGTTTCTGACGGTTGCGACTTCAGCTCTGACGTTGTATGTACCCTTCTCCGCGATGGAGGTGACTGTCCAGTCAACATCCTCGAAACCGAACGGAAGCATGATTCTATGTGTGAAGATGCCTTCAGGTACGGTACCGAATGTATCGCCGGGCCTGAGGATGTCGCCTACCTTGGCAACGGGTGTGAATTCCCAGTCCCTGTTCGGGATGGGATCGAGATATACTCCTCTCTGGAGGAAGAAGCCGCACTGGGATGCCAGTGACGGAAGCGGGTTCTGAAGGCCGTCGTAGATCTGGGTCAGAAGGCCCGGTCCGAGCTCTACGCTCATGAGCTCGCCGGTGAATTCGACCTCATCCCCTACCTGAATGCCGTTGGTCATCTCGTAGACCTGCATGCTGGCCTTGCTTCCGTTGACCCTGATGACCTCGCCCTTGAGAAGGGTATCGCCTACATGTACGAAGGCGACCTCGTTCTTGGAGATGGCCCCTTCAAAGGTCACGGTGACAAGGTTGCCGTTCACTCCGGCTACGTGTCCGATTGTCTTTGCCATATATCAATCCACCTTTAATTCTTTCTGAATGTTGTCGAACATGCTTCTGAACTGCTCATTGCCGGCCTCAACGTTGAAGAGGTCCTTTCTGATAAGGATCCTCAGCTGGAGGGCATATGCAAGAAGAGCCGTCTCCGAGAAAGGTTCGTAACCCTTCTGGGTCTCAAGCCAGTCGTATCTGAAACGCATGAGAACAAGCTCCGCCTCAAGCGGGTCCTTTGCATTCAGGGCAGCATTCGTGACTTTCTCTATATCGTAATCCCTGAAAACCACGGAGTTCTGCTGTTCTCTGTTCAGCGCTTTTCTACGCCTCTCGTTCACGGCATCGTCAAGCTTGCGGTTGAGCTCTTCCCATTTCTTGAGAAACGCATTGGAAGAAGAACCGCAGTCGGCAATCGAGCTGAGCGTCCTGAAATCGCTCTCGGTCACATTGCCCCTGGCCTGGGAAAGGAAATCCTCCCAGCTCATCGGAGCGCTGTCTGAAAAGCGGAGCATGCTCAGGCTTGACAGGAAATAGTATCTGGAAGCCATGTAATCCTCAGATCTTCATCTCGCCGAGGAACGGCTTGAGAAGCGAAGCAATCTGCTCATCGGAGAAATCATAGAAACCCGAACCGTCCTTGCAGCAGAGTCTGAGACCGACTCCCTTTGCAGGATGGATCTCAAGGCCCTTCTCGATCTGCTTGGCAAGGGAACTTCTCACGGAAGCCTTGGCCTCTTCGATCTCGACGGAATACTTTGCAGGATCATCTTCGCCGATTGCAGCTATCACGAGCTTTGCAAGGCTCTGCTCCGAAAGCTCCTTGGCAACCTTGTCCGCCATTATGCGCTCAAGCATTGACCCGAGCTCCTTTCTGACCGAAAGCACTGCATCGCGCTGGGCCTGAAGAATCAGAGCCTTGGAGCTTTCGATTTCCCTCTGTGCGTTCTCGAGGTTTCTCTCTGCTTCTGCCTTGGATGCTGCAATGATGTCGTTAGCCTGAGCTTTTGCGGTCACAAGAATAGCGTCCGCCTCCTTGCGTGCCTGATCAATCCCGTCACGCTTGATTGACTGGACCAAATCCTCAATCTGAATTTCCATATTAGACCATCCTCATATGTTATGAATTCACTCTCTTTATAATATTGAATATCCATTGATATTTTCAATACAGATTTGGTGTTTTACCGACATAGAAAATCTCGGTTTGTTACAAAAAAAATATTGACAAGTCTCGGCTGCAGGTGCAATTATTCAATTACAGGTTCCGATCGTCGACCGGATCTGGAAAGAGCAATTTTTTTAATGCCTTTACGCCATCGGTCTTCAGGCCGGTGGCGTTTTTTAGGCTCTAGCAGGGAGGTCGCGGATGCTTACTTTCGAATCGGACTACACTACAGGCTGCTGCCCCGAGATTTTGGAAGCCCTGACAAAGACAAATTATGAGTTCGTTTCAGGCTATGGAGTCGACAAATACTGCCGCAGCGCAGAAGAAAAAATAAGGAAAGTCTGTGGAAGACCCGATGCACAGGTCGAATTCATCAGCGGCGGAACACAGACAAACCAGGTGGTCATATCCTCCATGCTCCAGCGCTATGAAGGAGTAATTGCCGCAAAGACAGGACATATCAGCTGTCATGAGGCCGGAGCAATCGAGTATACAGGACATAAGGTCTTCGAACTGCCCCAGATCATGGGCAAACTCAGAGCCTCCGACATCGAATCCTTCGTGCAGGTTTTCAACAAGGCCGATGCTAAGGAACACATGGTCTATCCTGGTATGGTTTACATTTCCCATCCTACCGAATACGGAACTCTATACACACTTTCAGAGCTGAAATCCATCTCTGACGTCTGTCACAAGTACAATATGCCGCTTTTCATGGATGGTGCACGCCTGGGTTACGGTCTGATGAGCAGACAGACCGATGTCAAGATCACCGACATTGCCAGGCTCTGCGATGTCTTCTATATCGGAGGAACCAAGGTCGGTGCGCTCTGCGGGGAAGCTGTCGTCTTCACGCATGCCAACAGGCCTGCTCACTTCCTGACCATGAAGAAGCAGAACGGAGCCCTTCTTGCCAAGGGAAGGCTTCTTGGCGTTCAGTTCGATACCCTGTTTACCGACGACCTCTATTTCAGGATCTCAAAGCACGCCATAGACATGGCCGAGAAGCTCAAGAAGATCATGGAGAACGCAGGTATTCCGTTCTTCCTCGAATCCCCTACCAACCAGCAGTTCGTCGTCCTTGAGAACAGCCGAATCGAGAAACTCAGACAGCATGTGGGCTTCGAGAAATGGGAGATCGTCGATGAGGACCATACTGCGGTTCGCTTTGCAACCAGCTGGTCCACTACTGAAGATGATTTGACAACTCTGCAAAAGCTCTTACAATCAAATTGAACGGAGAATATCGAAATGTCTGACTATATGAACGGAACAGGAATCCAGTACCATCTCAGAATCAAGGAAGGCGATGTAGGAAAATACGTCATCCTGCCGGGTGACCCCAAGCGCGTTCCCCTGATTGCAGGTTTTCTTGAAGATGCTGTCCAGGTTGCCGACAGCCGTGAATACAATACATACACCGGATACCTCGGAAACACCAAGGTCAGCGTCACATCGACCGGAATCGGCGGCCCCTCAGCAGCCATAGCTATGGAAGAATTGGTCAAATGTGGTGCAGATACCTTCCTTAGGATGGGAACATGCGGCGGAATCGACCTCAATGTAATCGGAGGAGATGCCGTCATTGCAACCGGAGCAGTCAGAATGGAGGGAACCAGCCGTGAATATGCACCGATCGAGTTCCCTGCAGTTGCCGATTACGAAATTGTCACTGCTCTTCAGCACACTGCAAAAAAGATGAGACTGCGCCATCATCTCGGAATCGTACAGTGCAAGGATTCCTTCTACGGACAGCACAATCCGGACATTATCCCCGTAAGCCATACTCTGAGGAACAACTGGGAAGCATGGAAACGCCTTGGTGTACTGGCCTCCGAGATGGAAAGCGCTGCCCTGTTCACGATTGCAAGCTATCTGCGTGTAAGATGCGGTTCGGTTTTCTTCGTCGTCGGAAACCAGGAGCGTGAGGCTCTGGGCATGGAAAACCCGATCGTACATGACACGACGATGATCTGCAAGCTTGCCGTGGAATCGATAAGAAATCTCATCGAGCACGACAGGCGCAAGGTGGATATTTCGGATTTCTGATCAGTCAGACGTAAAGATCCAGACCCTTCTTCAGCTCTTCAAGTCTCTTTTCATCATCGGTCAGTTCGATTGTATCGAACCTGAAGACCTCGAGGCCTGTTGAAGTATAGTCTTCCTGAAGGGACCTGCATGGGAACATCCCAAGATCCAGCTGGAAACGCATCGACACACAGTCTTTCTTTATGTCGCGGGAAAAGAAGAGATAGACCTTGTCTGTCTTCAGGTTCCTCAGTGCAACTACTCCGGATTCAGCCATAACGGTTCCCCTACTTCAAAGTGACATATGTCTTGCCCTGTCCACCGTCATCCGGAAGGGCAAACTTATAGGATCCGACAAGATTGTTCTGGGAAAGGTGCTTATGGATTCCTGTCGACAGAATTCCATCCCCGTAACCATGGATTATGGAGAAACTCTTGAGGTTGTGAACACAGCAGGCTTCAATCTGTGAGTCAATGGCATCGAGTGCCTCAAGCAGCCTATATCCTCGTAAATCCAATACCAACTTCGGAGATGGGGCCTTCGTTCCCTGCTCAAAGCTGTAGGAGCGTACGGTTGAAGAACGTCTGGGAACCGTCAGATCAGTCTCTTTTAAAGTAAACTTCATCGTGCCTATGGCAACCTGCCATTTTCCCTTTCCCATGGCCTTGATCACGGTACCTTCACGTTTGGAAGGACCGCAGAGAACATCCATTCCGACCTTGAGCTCCACGCTGTCTTTCTGGGAGTTGTCCTCCTCAAGCTGCCTTGCATCCAGCTCCTCTGCCTGAGCCTCTATCTCAGTCCTCAGTTCCTCTTCCTTGGCCTGAAGGTCGTTGAACAGACCCTTCATCTTGAGAGTCTTTTCACGCGTGATCTCACCTTCGCGAAGCTCAGCAACAAGCTGTTCGACATCCCTTCGCGAAGCTCTCACGAAATCATCGAACTCGTTGAGCCTCTGCTTCTTGAGCCTGTTCTCGTAGGCCTGAAGCCGTCGCGTCTCCTTCTCTATGTGGTTCTCATTGTTCTCCAGTGCACGAAGCCTTCTCTCAAGCTCTGCATTCTTTGCCTCGGCATCCCGGCGCAGAACTTCAAGATTGCGGATGATGGAAGAAATCTTTACCGCTTCCTGTCCCAGATACTTCTGGGCTGCCTGCGTCACGCTCTTGGGAAGCCTCATTCTTCTGGCAGTATCGATGGCATGGCTTTCTCCGGGAAGTCCCTCTATGACTCGGAATGTAGGTTCAAGGGTCTTTTCATCAAACTCCATAGATGCATTCAGAACTATGGCGGAACCATATGCATACTGCTTCAGGACACCATGGTGACTTGTCGTAAGCGTCAGGGAAGCCTTCTTGGTACAGAATTCAAGCACGGAACGAGCAAGAGCAGCTCCTTCCTGAGGATCTGTTCCGCTACCCAGCTCATCAAGGATAACCAGTGAATCCTTGGTCATTGTCCTGAGGATGAAACCTATGCTCTTCATATGACCGCTGAACGTGGAAAGATGGTTCTCAATGCTCTGGTCGTCACCTATATCCGTGAACACACGGTCAAAGAGCGCCAGACTGCTGCCGTCGGATGCCGGAATATAGTCGCAGATCTGATTCAGAAGCGAGAAGAGACCCACAGTCTTCATGGTGACCGTCTTACCGCCGGCATTCGGTCCGGTAAGCACAACCGCCTTGATTCCGGATGGGACGGACAAATCTATCGGTACGCACTTTGCACCCAGAAGAGGATGTCTGGCATGAATCAGATTGCAGCTGTAATCTCCGTCGGTCGAAGGCTCTCCTATCTGGGTTCTGCAGCAGTCATTGCTCTTGGCCCAAGAGGCCAGGGCATAGAGGAAATCGGCCTGTGTGACCTGAGAAGAAAGGATTCTCAGCTGCTCTTCGGATTCACGAACCATGTCCGAAAGCTGGCCTATAAGCCTTGCAATCTCAAGTAATATCTCTTCTTGGGCCATTATTACGGCATTGTTCATATCTACCAGCCTGAACGGCTCCATGAAGACAGTGCCTCCGCTTTGGGAAGAACTCTGCACGTAACCGTCAAGCAGTCCCTTGGATTCGTTCTTTACCGGAAGG
>JAGCUM010000206.1 GCA_017962865.1 Spirochaetales bacterium | reverse complement strand
CAGGCCTTCAAAGACGTCCCTAACTTCACACTGGTGGAGGGCGATGCCCTTAAGACCTGGAAGGAAATTTGGCAGCAAGAAGGAACTCCGGACGTAATCTGTGCCAAGCTACCGTACCATGTGGGTTCGATCTTCATCGCATCTCTCATCGAGAACCGATGCCTTCCGCCGGTGATGGTCTACACGCTCCAGAGCGAGGTCGTCGACCGTATCTGCGCCAAGGAAGGCAGCGAGGACTTTTCCGGCTTCTCCATCCTGTGTTCGATGGATTACGAGAATTCCTGTGCCTTCAAGCTTTCAAGTGGATGCTTCTTTCCGCCGCCGAACGTCGACAGCTCTGTAGTGCTGATGAAAAAGAGGGAAAACCCACTTGTTCCCGATTGCGATGCTCCGAAGTTCCTGGAACTGGTCAGAGTTCTCTTTGCACAGAGAAGAAAGACCGTGAAGAACAACCTCAAGGCGCTCGGAAAGCCTGCATCTGACATAGACAGGGCCCTTGCAGAGGCCGGTATCCCACAGACCGAGAGGGCCGAAAGGCTGGGCATCGACCAGATGCTTTCCCTCAAGAGGAGCCTCTGGCCATGAAGGTCTTCATCTATACCCTGGGCTGTCGGGTGAACCAGTGCGAGAGCGAGGCCGTGGCAGAATCCTTTGCCAAGCGCGGTCATACCATTCTCAAGTCATATCAGGAAGCCCAGCTTACCATCGTCAATACCTGTACCGTAACCAGCAAGGCAGAGCAGAAGGCAAGACGTGAGATAAGGCTGTTTGCAAAGCAGTCTCCCGTGCTTGTGACGGGGTGCTACGCTCAGGTCAATCCCAAAGAGATTGAGAATCTCGCAGACAACATTGTCGTGCTTCCGCTTCTGCGCAAGCCCGAGCTTTTGGGTCTGTCTGCTTTCCTTGATGAGCATGCAGGGTCGGATGTCCTTGCCGCCGTACGCGAGTTTGCGAAAGAGCGCAGGGAAGGCTACGGCGGACTCTTCGATTTTGCACCTTCGCAGTTTTCCTATCACAGCCGCTCGTACCTGAAGATCCAGGACGGATGCGATAACAACTGCGGATTCTGCCGCGTCCACATTGCCCGCGGACCGTCTCAGAGCCTTGATTCCGACGAAGTCGTGAGAAGGGCACTGGAGATCGAAAGGAAAGGCTATCACGAGATAGTCCTGACGGGCGTGAATCTCACGATGTACGACCACACGGGCAGGGGTCTCGGGGGACTTCTCGAAAAGCTTCTGAAGGCAGTAGGACCGGACATGAGATTCCGTCTGTCCTCGTTGGAACCTGACCACATAGATGACCTTCTTCTCGAGCAGCTTCAGGACAGCAGGATGCAGCCGTACTTCCACATCCCAATCCAGAGTGCAGCCGACAAGGTCATCAAGCGCATAAACCGCACCTATGACAGCAGCCATCTGGAATATGTGATTTCCACCCTCAGACAGATTAAGGACGATCCGTTTCTGGCCTGCGATATCATAACCGGCCTTCCGGGCGAGGGCGATGAGGAGTTCGAAATAACGAGAAATTTCCTCGAGCGCCACGGCTTTGCGCTCATGCATGTGTTCCCGTTCAGCCCCAGGCCCGATACCGCCCTCTACAAGGCCAGAGACCGCGTTCCCGAGAACATCAGAGACGACAGGGCACTGGTTCTGCGGGAGCTGTCTGCAAAACTCAACAAGGCATACACGGAACGCCAGGTGGGAAAAGAAGCGGAAATCATACTAGAGGGCAGAAGTCTCGGACACTGGCACGGTCTTACCGGCAATTACCTGAAGCCTAATGTCTCGGGTGTACCTGATAACGCAGATGTTGGTGACCTTTTCAAGGTAAGGATTCTCTCGACAACCCAAGCGGAGGTTATCTCATGATAGACATCCGCGAATACGATTGCCTGGATTCCACCAACAGGCTGCTTCTGGACATGGCAAAGGACGGAGCTCCCTGTGGTTCAGCAGTCTGGGCACACAGACAGACCGGCGGACGGGGTAGGCTCGGACGTTCTTTCTCATCACCCGAAGGCGGAATCTATGTGAGCATCCTCGTTCCGATTGCAAAACCCGACGGGTCGGATGGGGTCAAGATAACTGCGATGGCCGGAGTTGCCGTCATGCGCACGATTTTTCAGGTGTGCAATAAGAAATGCGGCATCAAATGGGTCAATGACATAATCTACGAAGGCAAGAAGGTCTGCGGGATTCTTGCCCAGGGCTGCAATGACAAGGCGGTCGTGGGAATCGGGATTAACTACAGAACCGACCTGTCGAGTCTTCCGGATGAAGTGAAATCAGTGGCATCGGCCTTGTACATGCCGGATGAGGTTGCCCCGGATGAGAGGACCTTCGTCAATGCCCTGTTGGAAAATGTGTATGATCTGTGCTGCAATGCGGATGAAAACTGGCTTGCCCAGTACAAAGGCTCTAGCACAATTCTCGGGAAAGAAGTATTAATATTGCAGGCCAGTAAAGTCGTGGGGCAGGGCCTTGCGACCGAAATAGACGACAATTGTTCACTTCATGTGAGAAACAGTGACGGAATAGAGACGGTGCTCTCCACCGGAGAAGTCACCATAAGGACGAAGATATGATAGACAAAGCGCAGTGGAAAAGCCTGGTTCAGGCAAGACTTCAGTTGATGTATGAGAATTCGGGTCATGAGGGAAAGCTTCAGGACGTGGTTCTTCAGGTTCCGCCCAAGCCCGAACTGGGAGATCTGGCATTTCCTCTGTTTGCCTTTGCCAAGGCCTTCTCGAAGGCTCCGAACATCCTCGCACAGGATCTGAGTGCCGACATCAATGCCCTGACGGACAAGCCGGACGGAGAGGCTTTTGCCGCAGGTCCCTACATGAATGTCCGCCTGAACATGGACAAGATGGTGGCTGATCTTTATCTGAAGATCGTCAAAGAAGCCTCCGAATACGGCAAGACGGACATCCTCGGCAAGAAGAAGGTCATGATCGAGTTCAGCTGCCCGAATACCAACAAGCCGCTGCACCTCGGCCATGTCAGAAACGACTGCATCGGCGAGAGCATGAGCCACATCCTCAAGGCAGGCGGAGCAGAGGTCCTGAAGGTCAATCTCATCAACAACCGCGGTGTGCATATCTGCAAGTCCATGCTTGCCTACAAGAAGTTCGGAACCGGAGAGACCCCCGAGAGCTCCGGCATCAAGGGCGACCATCTGGTCGGCAACTACTACGTGCGCTTTGCACAGTGGGAGAAGGAAGTCCTGGACAAGGACACGGCAGCCTTCGAGGCACAGGGGCTTTCCCATGACGATGCAGTTGCAAAGGCCAAGGCAATCAACGGCCCGGACCTCGAGGCTCAGGCCATGCTGCGCGATTGGGAAAACGGAGTGCCCGAGGTCATCGATCTCTGGAAGAAGATGAACAGATGGACCCTCGACGGCGTGGCAGAGACCTACCGCAACACCGGAATCTCATTCGACAAGTTCTACTACGAGAGCGATACCTACAAGCTGGGCAAGGACAAGGTCCTGGAAGGTCTGGAAAGGGGAGTCTTCCAGAAGGCCGAGGACGGAGCCATCTACATCGACAATTCGGATATCGGCCTTGACCGCAAGATTCTCCTGCGCAAGGACGGAACATCGATTTACATCACCCAGGACATCGGAACTGCCATCAACCGCCACGAAGACTGGCCTTTCGACAGCCTTGTCTACGTCGTTGCCAGCGAGCAGCAGTACCACTTCAAGGTCCTGTTCCATGTGCTGGACAAGCTCGGCTACAGCTGGGCCAAGGACCTTCACCACCTCTCATACGGCATGGTCTTCCTTCCCGAAGGCAAGATGAAGAGCCGCGAGGGTACGGTCGTGGATGCCGATGATCTGATTGCATCGCTTACCGACATGGCCCGCGAGGAGATAATCGAGAAGGGCCGCGAGAGCGAGCTCGATGATGTGGACAGGACCGCCCACGACATCGCACTGGGAGCCCTGAACTACTACATCCTCCAGTTCGATCCCAACAAGGACTTCGTGTTCAACCCCAAGGAGTCGCTGTCCTTCAACGGAAACACCGGACCGTACCTTCAGTACATGGGTGCCCGTATCTCCTCGATGTTGAGGAAATTCGACGAGATCCGTGCGGATTACGACACCGTGGCATTCAACCCCGCCATCCTCTCCCTGGAGGACGAGCGCGAGCTGATCAAGACCATCGGTTCATTCCCGGAGACAGTCACCCGTGCCTGCCGCCAGTACGATCCGTCGGTCATCTGCGCCTACCTCTACGACATGTCGAAGCGCTTCTCCCACTGGTACCACGACAAGCAGATCCTCAAGGCCGATACCCCTGAGCTCGTCAAAGCCCGTGTCTGCCTCTGCGAGATGGTTCTGCAGACCATGAAGAACGCCTTCGCTCTGGTGGGCATCCCGTTCCTCGAGAAGATGTGATTTGCAAAAGTTGGTTTTTCGGTTGATTTCCGACTTGCAAAAGTTGGTTTTTAGTTTTTAAAGCTCGTTCTCTGACAGGTACTGTCTCAGCTCTTCGATGAGTTTATCTCCGTCATAGTTCTTGAACAGCTTTATGAAACATCCGCTGATCATCGGGTTGAGTTCAAGCCCCAGTTCAACGGTACGGGTGTCGGTCATGAATCCGTAGCACCTCTTGCCGTTGGAGTAGGCTATTCCGAGTTCAACGCACGCTCCTTCATCCGGCACACGGCCGTCGAGCATGAAGAAGAGGATATCGGATTTCATGATTTCACTGACGTCCTTTTCAAATATGATCTCGATAAGCTCTTGCTGGCTCTTTCCTTCAAGCAGTGCGGCTTCGACTCCGTCTCTCTGGGGAAGGAAAACCTCGTATCCGTATTCTTCCAGAATGTTGGTGATTCTGAGGTTGTATTCCTTCTCGCTCTGGGAGAAAAGCAGCGCTGCGAAATAGACTCTGCCCAAGGTTTTGCCTTCAGGTTCTTCGCTTGGGGCAATTATAGCTTCCTGCTCTTCTTCAACGGCGGTACTCGTGCCGGCGGTGGCACAGGAGACAAGAGAGAGTGCAAGCAAAAAGCATGTGAGAACCAGAATCGATTTTGTGAGAAGCTTATCCATTGACATAACCTCCGATTACCTTTTCTAGACATGATTATAATCTGATTATCGTGAAGGCCACACAAAAACTTAAAAAAGCTGTGTTTGTAGCATCTCTTTTCTCGAGAAAAAGTGATTCTCTTTGTCGGATGACCTTAAAACCACACAAAAAACATTATACAGGCAGTAATTATTGTCTATCTTTCCAGTGGATTTGATCATAAAAATAGATTAGCTACCTAGAACGGGGCGGTTGGCTTTGTCTTTTGCCAAATCTTGATATAAGAGGAGGTAAAAGCTTGTACACTTTAACAATAATTTCGGTTGTTGTTGGGGTTGCAGGGCTTGTGATCGGTGTCATCCAGCTTGCGCTGATGATCATTCGTACTCATAAGGACAGAAAAAATCGCCGCTAGCTTCGAAACTCCGGCGATTCATCTGAATTACTGGTAGAAGACAAACTAACCGCTTCGGGTAGCTTTCTCTTTTACAGTTCAATGATAAGCAACTGTTTGGCTTGTTGTCAACAAATCTACTCAATTACATATACAATTGCCGCTATCCCATATAAAGGTTCGTTCGTGTTGTTGGTTATGGGTTAGCCAAGGATGTTCTGAAAGATGAACTTAAGTCAGAAATCAATCACATAATAGATGAGATATAAAGTTTACAAGGTTGACAAGGCTTATCAGGAGCAGAAGGATTAGAAGGAGAACAAGGAGCATCAAGCTTAGAAGGCTCACTAAGTGACACTAATTCTCTAAAAACAGCTCCATAAGCCCGTCTGCCAGGCGGTCAGTTTCCCAATCCGCGGCATCAGAGAGTACGTCGCATATCTTTCGCATCACTGCTGCGGTCATGAGATCGGCCGCAAAGTCTGTGTCTGCCTCTGCGAGATGGTTCTGCAGACCATGAAGAACGCCTTTGCCCTGGTGGGCATCCCGTTCCTCGAGAAGATGTAAGCATACAAATTTGCAAAAGTTGGTTTTTTGATTGATTTCTGACTTGCAAAAGTTTGTTTTTTTGGACGCGAAAACTATTGCAAAAGTCAAATTGTAATGCTCTCTCGGAATAGTTCAATAAACTCAATAGTGAGACTTTGTCTG
>JAGCUM010000205.1 GCA_017962865.1 Spirochaetales bacterium | reverse complement strand
GCATACACGAAACCGTAGCATGCAAAGGCACACATCAGCAGGATGAAGCATACATCGAACACGTAAACGAAATCCGCGGCATTGAAGCAGATCGAGAGGAACAGAGGAACTACAGAAAGAATGCACATCACCGTGCAGATCGTGTTGGTCCTTGTGTACTGTTCCTTATACTCGTCCTTGCGCTTCTTCACCGCGCCCGTAACGCCGTACTCGGTCTCGAAGGCCTCCTTCTCGAGAAACTCATATTCCGATGCCGCTGAGCCCGCTTTGATGAAGCCGATAACGCCCAGGGCAACGAGGATGATCATGAAACTCAGCCCGATTCCCGTGGCCGCGTTTTCAGTCATGTTGACCCAGCCTGAGAGCGAAAGGGCTATGAAGAACAGGAGCATCATGGGTGCCAGAACGCAGAGCATGGTGGAGAGTGCGATCTTCGGAGCGCTCTTGGCTCTGATTTCCATATATTCTGAAGCCTGCTCCATTGAAACATGTCTGAGGGCGGGATTGTCGTCTTCCTGCACCTGGGGTGCCTCGTCGGTTTCCCCGAGCTCGTCCTTCAGGAGGTAATCGGTTGAGACGCCGAAGAGGCGGCTCATCTTCAATATCTTATCCATATCGGGGATCGACTGCGAGCTTTCCCACTTGGATACCGACTGTCTTGAAACATCCAGCTTGTCCGCAAGCTCTTCCTGCGACCAGAGCATCTTTTTTCTGAGGTTGATAATCTTGTCTGCCAAAATCATTGTTTACTCCTTTTCCGCAGCAGGCATGTCTGTCTGCTCCAGATGCTCCTATCCTACGAACAATCGCGGTTGCACACTACAAACCGTACTTGGAAATGTGTCAACCGGCGGTTGCATTTGCGCATCTACGCGTTTGCAATGCGTATCTGAGCCAATAACGAGGGTCTTCCGTCCTCGAAATAGAGGCCGCAGTTCAGGATGTCTCCTTCCTTCTTGTACAGCATGGAAAGAACATCCCCTTCGTGGGCCGATGTCTTGAAGATCACGGTGATTTCCCGGATGTCCATATCTTTGAGTTCCTGCACGGAGAACATGCCCATCAGAGCCCTGACATAGGCTACGTTGTTCATGTGCTGGCCCATATCGATGTCCGAAGATATCACTGTATACTTGTTTTTCAAGGTGAAAGTATCATCACAGGGCATTATTCTCGGAAAGTCCTCGATGGAGAAGCTTTCTTCGTTGAACACCAGCTCCTGCGGAAACAGTTCCTTCAGGTTTGCAAGCCGTCCTGCATTCAGGTCCAGGACCGCCCATTCGGTACGGCCTTCGGCAAGAACCCCGTTCTCATCCAGAAGCCTGTAGCATCTGTCGCTTCTGACGGAGGAGGGCTTGATGGGCCAGGTCTGGGCTTGGACGATCTCGCTCATCGTCGGACGGCGGTCGAAACGGATTCTTGTCTTTACTGTCAGCCAGAAAAGACCCTTGTCCATGAAGGTCTTCTGGTCAATGCCCAGAATCTCGGCGTGCCTGTTGGCAAGGTCCATGAAGACATTGAAGGTCTCGTGGTATCTGAGCTTGTTGACGTAGTCGGTCTGACTGGGCAGAATCCGCAGTTCGGTTGTGTACTTGTTTATAAGTTCCATACTTTCATTGTAGAGAAAAAGCCTTGATGTGTCATCAGAACCTATGCGGGAGCTTCAGTTCTCCGACCAGAAGATGGCGGTCTTGACTGCTTTCTTCCAGCCCTTGATGCGGGCCTTGCGCTCATCGGCGGAGATGTTGGCCTCGAAGACCTTGTCCACACCCCAGTTCTTCTTTATGTCTTCCTTGTTCTTCCAGTAGCCGGTTGCAAGACCTGCCAGATAAGCGGCTCCGAGGGCCGTGGTCTCGATGCACTTGGGGCGCACGACCTCGGATGCAAGGATATCGCTCTGGAACTGCATAAGAAAGTCGTTGGCACATGCACCGCCGTCGACACGGAGGCTTGTGATCTCAAGTCCGGAATCCTGCTCCATGGCCTTTGCGATATCGTAGCTCTGGTAGGCAAGCGACTCCAGCGTCGCGCGGATGAAGTGAGCCCTGCTGCAGCCTCTGGTAAGGCCGACCACTATACCTCTGGCGTTCTGTTTCCAGTAGGGAGCGCCCAGTCCTGTGAATGCGTGAACCACATAGCAGTCCGCAGTATCGGGAACCTTCTCAGCCCATTCCTGACTTTCGGGGGCATTCTCGACGATGGCCATCTGGTCCCTGAGCCACTGGATTGCTGCACCTGCTACGAAGACGCTTCCTTCGAGGGCGTACTCGACATGGTCCTTGTAACCGACTGCGATGGTGGTGACAAGCCCGTTCTTGGAAGCTACAGGCTTCTTGCCCGTGTTCATGAGCATGAAACAACCTGTTCCGTAGGTGTTCTTCATGTCTCCCTGATCGAAGCAGCACTGGCCGAAGAGGGCACACTGCTGGTCTCCGGCGGCACCGGCAATGGGGATCTCTCCGCCGTAGTGCTCGAAATCGGTCTTGCCGTAGATGCAGCTTGAGGGTTTGACCTCGGGCAGGATGTTCTTGGGGATATCCAGGATTTTCAGCAACTCATCATCCCATTTGAGGGTGTGGATGTTGAATATCATGGTACGGCTGGCGTTGGTGTAGTCGGTCACGTGCACGCGGCCGCTGGTAAGGCGCCAGATGAGCCAGGTCTCGATGGTACCGAACAGAAGGTCTCCGTTCTTGGCTTTCTCGCGTGCTCCGGGGACGTTGTCCAGAATCCATTTGATCTTGGAACCCGAGAAATAGGCATCGGGAACAAGGCCGGTCTTATTTCGAATCATGTCAGAATAGCCTGCACGGACAAGGCCGTCGATGATCGGTGCGGTTCTCCTGCACTGCCAGACGATGGCGTTGCAGATCTGTCTGCCGGTGTGTCTGTCCCAGATGACGGTTGTTTCTCTCTGGTTCGTGATTCCTATTGAATCTATGTCCGAAGCCGATGCCCCGAGCTTCTTCATTGCGGCCCTTGAGACCTCCAACGTGGTATCCCAGATCTCCTCTGCATCGTGCTCAACCCAACCGGGGTGGGGGAAGTACTGGGTGAACTCCTTCTGTGCAACCGAGCAGATTTTTCCGCTGTGGTCGAAGAGGATGCATCTTGAGCTGGTGGTTCCCTGGTCGAGGGCCATAACATATTTCATGGGGAGTCTCCTTTTTACTATAGACAAATTGTAAATCCTGTCGGTTTTGCGGTCAAGCGTTCAAAAACATTCAAAAACGTTCATATAAAGTTGACAGCAAGCCTTTGTTGGCATAAACTTTCAAGTGCCTGAGCGGCATAAAAGAGGGCGTGAACATGCTTCCATTGGAAAGACAGCAGAAGATTTCGGATATCCTTTCCGAGAACGGTATCGTGCAGGTTTCCAGACTTGCGGAGGAGTTCGGAGTATCCGAGCTTACCATCAGACGCGACCTGGACCAGATGGAGGCCGAAGGTCTTCTCAAGAGGACCCACGGCGGAGCGACGATCCTGCGCAACATGAACGCAGAGCCCCATTACCTTCAGAAAGCCGCCATGTTCGCAGAGGAGAAGCACCGCATAGCCGAAAAGGCGGCCGAGCTTGTCCAGGATGACGATATCGTCATGGTCAACAGCGGCACCACTGCCTCTGCAGTCCTGGGCGCACTTCTGGAAAGCGGCAAGACGCTTACGATAATCACCAACAACATCGATGTGTTCAATCATCCGGATACGAACGGAAAATGCACCATCGTTCTGGTAGGAGGCACCTACAGAAGCAGATCGCGCTCGCTGTCCGGGTCCCTGGCCACAAAGCATCTGGAAGGGATGTTCGCCAACAAGTCCTTCATAGGGGTCGACGGCATTTCCGAAAGCGCGGGCCTTACCACTCCGATCTATGAGGAAAGCGTCGTGAGCAACATGATGCTCAGACATACCACCGGCAAGGCCTTCGTGATTGCGACGCACAACAAGATAGGGGTGACCAGCAACTATCAGATAGGCAGGGTGGACGAGATCCACGGAATAATAACGGATAAGGAAGGGGCGGAGTTCTTCCGCACCGACAGCTCAGTCAAGGCTGAGATAATAGAAGCATAATAAATAAGGATATTGGAGGATTTGGAAATGGAGACAAGACCTTTTGTTCCATGGAAGATGGTCAACGACTTCATGGTCGATGTATTCGAGAAGTACGGTGTTCCCAGAAAGGATGCCGAAATCTGTGCAGATGTTCTGCTTGAGTCCGACAGACGCGGTATCGAGAGCCACGGCTGCAACCGCTTCAAGCCCATCTACCTCGACAGAATCAAGAACGGAACTCTTCTTCCCGTGACCAAGATCGATATCGTCAAGGAAACCCCCACCACGGTCGTCATGGACGCCAACAACGGAATGGGTATGGTCGCTTCCTACAGGATGATGGAGATGCTCATCGAGAAGGCCCGCAAGTACGGTATGGCAGGCGGAACGATCTTCAATTCCACCCACTACGGAATAGCAGGATACTGGACCACGATGGCCGAGAAAGCCGGCATGATCGGTATTTCCGGTACCAACGCAAGACCGTCGGTTGCCCCCACATGGGGAGTTGAGCCGATGATGGGAACCAACCCGCTCACATTCACCATGCCCACCGACGAGGATTTCCCGTTCAACTTCGACTGTGCGACATCCACGATCCAGAACGGCAAGATCGAGTTCTATGAGAGAAGCGGCAAGCCCACACCCGCAGGCCTCGTGGTAAACCGCGAGGGCGAGACCATGACCGACAGCGGCAAGATCCTCAAGGACATGAGAGCCGGTCAGGCAGCACTGTGCCCGCTCGGAGGACTCGGAGAGGCTACAGGCGGCTATAAGGGATACGGCTTCACGACAGTCGTCGAGATTCTCTCTGCGGCCCTTGCGGGCGGCCCGTACATGAAGGCTCTCAACGGCAAGGACGAGAACGGCAAGCCCCAGATGTACAGACTGGGCCACTTCTTCTTCGTCATCAATCCCGAGTTCTTCATGGGACTGGATACCTTCGAGAAGACAGCCGGCGGCATCTGCCGCGACCTGCGCGCATCGGCAAAGGCACCCGGAGCCGAGCGCATCTACACCGCAGGCGAGAAGGAGCATCTTGCATGGCTCGACCGCAAGGACAAGGGAGTACCGGTAGGGGAGGCAATCCAGAAGGAATTTGTTGCTCTTCGTGACGAATTCAAGCTTCCGTACAAGTTCCCGTTCGAAGTATAATCAGTACTGACAAACACTTAAAAACCGAGAGGAAACGGCATTGAGCGTTTCCTCTTTTTTTATCGAAAAAAAAGATATTTTCAGTCTTGACATTTCTTCGAAGAGCAACTTAATATAGTGTCTAGCGGCTTTGGCACACACTACATTTTGTGTTAATACCGGAATTCATTTAAATCTATATCCGAGTTATATAAGTTGGGCAAAAACATAGGAGGACTGTCATGTACCAGGTACTGAAGAGAACGGGTGAAACCGTCGCTTTCGACATCAAGAAGATAGAGAACGCCATCGTGCGCGCATTCGTCGCCACGAACAAAAACTACAACGAGGATGTCATCCAGATGCTGGCCCTCAGGGCAAGCGCACGCTTTGCAGACAAGGTCAAGGATGACAAGGTATCCATCGAGGATATCCAGGACAGCGTTGAGACGATTCTG
>JAGCUM010000204.1 GCA_017962865.1 Spirochaetales bacterium | reverse complement strand
TTGGGGACATTGTTGGGCGAGAATCGGAGCGTCAGGCAAAGCCGCCGGCGGAGGGTTTGCAGCGGAGAAGGCTTTTGCCGGACTACCGGTAGGCTAAAGCGAGCCCAAGTCGCAGGCTTGGGGGCTGAAGGCGAGCCTAATTCACCGGAATTGAGACCGCCAATACTTACTTTTTTTCTCTTTTTTTAGCCATAAGGTAAATAGGCTATACTTTTCCCCTGAAAAAGACATGAAAAAGTATATCAATCTTTACAAAAAGCATCGAAAGGTATCTGGATACCAAGTCGCTGTTCTTATGATATGCTATAGCAAACCATCATAACCCAGGGGAGGAACAAGAGATGACAGGAATCGAAAGAGTATACCAGTTTCTGAATGATGCACAGGTTTATTACCTTGCCACGGTGGAAGGTGATCAGCCTAGGGTAAGAGCCTTGGGTACCGCTTTGCTGTATGACGGCAAGCTCTATCTCCAGACCGGAAAGATCAAGCCCGTCTCCCATCAGATTGCTGCAAATCCCAAGGTCGAAATCTGCGCCTTCAAGGACGGAAAGTGGCTGCGTGTAGCAGGTGTTCTCGTCAATGATGACAACCGTGATGTCAAGGTCGCCATGCTCGAGAAGATACCGAGCCTCAAGGCCATGTACAGCCCGGATGACGGCAACATGCAGATGCTGTATTTCACCAAGGCCAAAGCGACCTTCAGCTCGTTCACCGAGGCTCCTGAGACAATCGAGTTCTAACGATAGGGACTTATCAGTTCTTCATACTCACAGGCTGGCGGGTGTTCTCGAGGACATCACGCCAGAGTGCGCTCTCGGGGTTGACCCTGCTGCGGGATGAGACTGCAAGTCTTATGGGCAGGTTGATGAACCTGTCGTTCATCATGCTGGTAAGGACACCGGTCTTTCCGGCCATGGCAGCATGCACAGCGTTGGCACCGAGTCTTGCACAGTAGATAGAGTCGAATGAGTCTGCCGGAGCACTTCTGATGATGTAGCTGGGGTCGATATACTTGACGTTAACTACGGTTTTCTGCTCTTTGAAGTACTTTTCGATCTCTTCCTTCAGGAAAACTCCGATATCGTTGTAACGCACGTTTCCGGAGGCATCGGTCTTGCCTGACTTCGGAAGCAGTTCCTGACCGGCACCTTCAGCTACGAGAATGACTGCGTGGCCGCGGTCGAGGAGCCTCTTCTTGAGCATGGGTAGAAGTCCGTTCTCACCGTCAAGGTCGAAGGGGTTCTCCGGAATCAGACAGAAGTTGACATCGCTCTGAGCCAGGGAAGTGTGGGCAGCAATGAAGCCGCTTTCACGACCCATGACCTTTACAAGGCCTACACCGTTGATTGCATTCTTCGCTTCCACATGGGCGCAGCGGACAACAGGTACTGCCATAGACACGGCAGTATCGAATCCGAACGATGTCTGTATGTACGCAAGATCATTGTCGATGGTCTTCGGGACACCTACAACCGAAATCTTGAGCCCTCTGCGCGTGATTTCGTCTGCTATTGCCTGTGCTCCTTTGAGGGTTCCGTCTCCGCCTATCGTGAAGAGGATATTCACATTCATGCGTTCCAGGGTATCGACGATGTCGGTTGTCCTTTCCCCGCCACCGCGTGCGCTGCCCAGGATGGTTCCGCCTTTTTCCTGAATGTCATCCACGACATCCGGATCCAGGATGATGGGCGCTTCAAGCGATGTCGGCAGAAGACCCTGATAGCCGTACTTGATTCCTGTGATTCTTCTGACACCGTACCTGTACCAGAGGCATCGGACTATTGCCCTTATTACGTTGTTGAGTCCGGGGCAGATTCCTCCGCAGGTGCAGATGGCTGCATGCACATGGGCGGGATTGAAGTAAATGTACTTTCTGGGTCCGGCAAGTTCCACGGTCTCGCTGTTCTTGGGAATCCAGTTGCCGTTCTTGTCCTTGATGGTATCGATGCTGTACAGAATCCTGTCGTTGTCCGAGACATAGTCTGCAAGACCGTCTCCGTTCAGTTCGCTCATCTTCACCGGAGTGGGGATCTTAGCCTCTCCGAGGGTATCAATAGTGAAATCGTGGACTTCCATGGCATTCCTCCTGCGGAAACGATTCTTTCCTATTCTAATTATACCAAATTACTGCCTTGTGGAAAAACTAATTGTCTTGGATAATTGGTCTGATGAAACTGAATTTCTTTTTCGATATAGATGGAACCATACTGCCGGTGGGACGCGATATCCCGAAAAGTGCGCAGAAAGCCTTTTCAAAAGCCAAGGATGAGGGGAATCGGCTTTTCTTCTGTACGGGAAGAAGCCCCTTCGAGCTGACCGACCAGCTCTGCGAGTTGCCGTTTGACGGGGGAGTGTTCTCTTCCGGTGCCCATGTGATTGTGGGCGGCAGGACTTTTTTCAGTCGGTCTCTGACCCCTGAGCAGCGTGAGTTCTTCTTCTCGGTTGCACGCAGGTACAATCTTCTATGGATTCTTCAGTCGGATGATGGTTCTTACCTGACCCGCGAGGCCCAGGACTGGTACTGCGAGATCACTCGTAGGGTCTACAACAGGAGCATCGATTTCAAGGGGTTCAACATCGTCGAGTCGTTCCCCTCGGAGAAGCCTATCGTGAAGATGTTCATCATGTCTCGCGAAGGGCTGGTCCTTGAGGCCCGCAAAGCCCTGGAAGGCCCGCTGCATTCGGTGAACAACACCAACGGTCTGCCTCCCGAGTTCGCCGCCGAGGTGATGGGGCCGGGTCTCACGAAGGCCTCCGGAATCGCCCATGTGCTGTCATATCTTGGCGAGGACATTTCGTCCACAGTGGGCATCGGCGACGGCGAGAATGACATCGAAATGATTGAAACCTGCCGTCTGGGCATCGCGATGGGCAATTCATGGGATTCGCTCAAGGAGAAGGCCGATTTCGTCACTACGGATATCATGGACGATGGCCTTGAGCGTGCGATGG
>JAGCUM010000203.1 GCA_017962865.1 Spirochaetales bacterium | reverse complement strand
GCCAACGTACTGAACCAGATCATAGCCAACTTCATTGCCAATAAGGTCGATCTCATGATAGGTGTTGCTACACCTGTTGCCATGGCAATGCAGGCAGCTACCGAGGAGAACGGAATTCCTGTTGTATTCTCAGCAGTTTCCGATCCGCTGGCCACAGGTCTTGTGGATTCGCTGGACAAGCCGGGCAGCAACCTTACCGGAACATCGGACTATCTTGATACAAATGCAGTGATGAACCTCATCTTTGCTTTCAATCCGGATGCAAAGAAGATTGGTCTTCTCTATGATATCGGACAGGATTCTTCCACTACTGCAATAAAGGATGCCAAGGATTATCTTTCAAAGAAGGGCATCCAGTTCGTGGAGCGCACCGGAACCACGGTTGACGAGGTCGTCCTTGCTGCCCAGGCACTGGTTGCAGATCAGGTCGATGCCATCTTCACACCGTCCGACAACACCGTCATGACAGCAGAGCTCTCGATCTATGAGATCCTTGCCGCAGCCAAGATCCCGCATTACGCAGGTGCCGATTCCTTCGCTCTCAACGGAGCTTTCCTCGGCTACGGAGTCGATTACGCCAATCTGGGTCGTGAGACGGCCAACATCGTTGCCCAGATCCTTCTGGACGGCAAGAACCCTGCAGAGGTTCCCGTAATGACATTCGATAACGGAATCGCGACAGTCAACGTCGAGACCGCAGAGGCTCTCGGAAAGACATTCGAGGAGGTCAGCGCAGTGTTCTCGCCCTATGCCACAAAGGTGCAGAGCATCCGGACTGCTGAAAGTTTCTAAATGGATCTGATTCTTACCGCACTTGAACTGGGACTGATGAGCTCGCTCACAGTCCTGGCTCTGTTTCTGAGCTACAGCATGCTCGGAGTATGTGATCTCTCAACTGACGGCTGCTTCACTTTCGGAGCTGCCGTCGGTGCTGTTGTAGCCATCTCCGGACATCCTTATCTTGCAATCCTTGCCGCAATGGGCGCAGGTGCGCTTTCGGGCTTCGTCACGGCTTTCCTTCAGACCAAGATGGGTGTGGACAGCCTGCTTTCGGGAATTGTGGTCAATACCGGCCTGTACTCCATCAATATAGCCGTGATGGGCAATTCCTCGCTCCTGAACATGAACAAGACGGAGACTGTGTTCACAAAGGCAAAGACACTGCTGAGCGGGTCTTTCCTTTCTTCGCAGTACCGCATCTTCGTCATTGTGATTTTCACTGTCCTGGTGGTCCTGTTCCTGTCCCAGTTCCTGAAAACCCGCATAGGACTTGCCATCCGGGCTACCGGAGATAATCCTGACATGGTCCGGTCTTCATCCATCAACCCTGCAAAGACAACGATCATAGGTCTTTGTATTTCCAATTCCTTCACGGCCCTGTCGGGGTGCCTTCTGGCCATGTACCAGAAGTCGGTAAATGTGACCATCGGATCCGGAATGCTGACCATAGCGCTGGCTTCGCTTCTGATCGGAAACACATTCATCGGAAAGAGCAGACCCATTTCCGCAAGGCTTGTAGGAGCCGTTGCAGGTGCCTTCATTTTCCGACTTGTCTATACTGCAGCCCTGCGTCTGAACATGCCTGCCTTCATGCTGAAGCTGGTTTCCGCAGTGATAGTCGTGATTGCCATTTCCGGACCATACCTCAGGCGGAGATTCCCTCTGTTCATGAGAAAGATGCGTCATGGCAGAGCACAGGAAGAGGAGGTGAACAATGCTTGATATCAGCAACATCTCCGTCACTTTCAACAAGGGAACCCCTGATGCCAAGACAGCTTTGGAGGACTTTTCCGTCCATGTAAACAAGGGCGATTTCATCACGATAATAGGAGCAAACGGTGCAGGAAAGAGCACTCTGTTCAATGCAATCTGCGGAAACTTCATCGTTGACAAGGGAAGGATAGTACTTGACGGTCAGGACGTGACCTTCACGCCGGACCACGTCAGGGCCAAGTCCATAGGAAGGCTTTTCCAGGATCCGATGAGAGGAAGTGCCCCCAACATGAGCATTGAGGAGAACCTTGCTCTTGCAGCCGGCAGAGGAAGCTGGTTCAGCATGATTTCAAGACAGGATAGGGCGCTTTTCCGCGAGAGGCTGTCATTGCTGGACATGGGCCTTGAGGACAGAATGAAACAGCCGGTTGGACTTCTTTCCGGAGGTCAGCGTCAGGCACTGACTTTGATGATGGCCACTTTCAATCCGCCCAAGCTGCTGCTTCTGGACGAGCACACCGCCGCCCTGGATCCCGGACCTGCAGAGAAGGTTCTGGAACTGACCAAGCGCATTGTCTCTGAGTCCTCTATCACATGTATGATGGTTACCCACAACATGCAGAGTGCTATCGATCTTGGAAACAGGCTCTTCATGCTGAACCAGGGACATCTGATTCTTGATGTCAGCGGACAGGAGAAAGCTGCCCTTACAGTTCCGACTTTGGTAGATATGTTCAGGAGAAAATCCGGAAGCGAGCTTCAGACCGACCGCATGCTTCTTATGGAACAGGATTGACTGACACCGTGTAGCCTTGGTTTCCTTTTACGCATTTCGGGATTATATTATCAGTGACTGTATAGCAGTGATTGCATAGCAACAATCCGCAAAGTGAGGTTCTTCTGTGATCAAGGTTGCGTTCTATGATGCCAAGGCGTATGACATGCCGTCATTCGAGAAGTACGGACAGATGCATGATGTTCAGTTCAGATTCCTGGAAACGAAGCTCAACGGGGATACCGTCGAGCTGGCGAAGGATTGCGATGCCGTCTGCGTATTTGTCAACGACTCTGTGGACAAGAAGGTAATCGACAGGCTCTACGACCTGGGAGTCAGACTCATAGCGCTCAGGTCCGCAGGCTATAACAACGTCGATATCCGTGCAGCCTTCGGCAAGATACATGTGGTCCATGTTCCTGCTTATTCCCCATATGCAGTTGCAGAGCATGCCATTGCCATGCTGCTTACCTCGGTACGCCGTATCCACAAGGCCTACAACAGGACGAGGGAGTTCAACTTCTCCTTGAACGGGCTTACGGGATTCGATCTTCACGGAAAGACCGTGGGTGTTATCGGAACCGGAAGAATCGGACGGATCTTCATTGATATCTGCCGTGGTTTCGGCATGAATGTGATTGCCTATGACAGCTATCCTGCAAAGGACAGCGGCATCGAATATGTGTCACTGGAGGAGCTTTTCAGACGAAGCGATATCATTTCGCTGCATTGCCCGCTGACCGATGAAACCCGACATATGATCAACTCCGATGCAATCGGGAACATGAAGAAGGGTGTTGTGATCATCAATACTTCCCGTGGCGCGCTGATCGATTCCGAGGCTCTGCTTGAAGGCATCAAGGCCAGAAAAGTAGGCGCTGCCTGTCTGGATGTCTATGAGGAGGAGGCGGATATCTTCTTCGAGGACCGCTCCGGACATATCATGAACGATGAGCTGCTCTCACGTCTGATCTCGATGCCAAACGTCATTGTCACTTCACACCATGCTTTCCTGACAGAGGAAGCTCTGAACAATATCGCTGAGACGACGGTGAACAACATCCTCTCGTGCTCCAACAATGACGGCATGTGCGACAATGAGCTGTGCTACCGCTGCGGCAATATCGAACACTGCAAGAAGGAGCGTAAGCAGCGCTGCTTCTGAGATTTTTACTTTATTGAAGCTATCGCCTTCATGTGCTAGAGTACCTAACGTGGTTTGATATGGGTATTCTACAGGTTCAGAGCATAGATTTGTCATTCGGAGACAGGACTCTTCTTTCCGGTGTATCGCTTACACTGGGCGAGCATGCACGTGCAGCCCTTGCCGGCGGTAACGGTGAAGGCAAATCGACTCTGATGAAGATCGTGGCAGGTCTTATGCCTTGCGACGGCGGTCAGGTCACCAAGACAAGGGGTATGCGCGTATCCTATCTGCCTCAGAGCGATATAGTCCTGAGGGACAATACCGTCTACGAAGAGATGGAGAAGGGCTTCTCCCGTTTTGATGAGAATCTCAGACGCCAACGGGAAATCGAAAGCCAGCTTGTGACCAACCACTCCGAAGCTCTTCTGATTGAGCTCAACGAGCTTCAGGAAAGCCTTCTTGAAAGCTCCTATTACGATCGCGAGCAGGTCATCTATGCCATAGCCAAAGGTCTCGGCTTCACTTCCGGAGACATGAAGCGCCCGTGCAATGAATTCTCCGGCGGATACCAGATGAGAATCGCCCTTGCAAAGGTGCTTTGCGAGAGCCCGGACCTGATGATGCTTGACGAGCCAACCAACTACCTGGATATCGAAGCGCGCCTCTGGCTAGAGAGCTTTCTCAAGACATTCAAGGGCTCTCTTCTGATTGTCTGCCATGACAAGGGCTTTCTTGATGATACCGTCAATGAAGTCTACGAACTCTTCAATGCAAAGCTCACCAGATACAGCGGAAACTACTCTTTCTATGAGAAACAGAGGAAGCTGGAAATCGAGCAGCTGGAAGCTGCATTCAAGCGCCAGCAGGCCGAGATCGAGCGCACCGAGCAGTTCATCGAGCGCTTCAGATACAAGGCAACCAAGAGCAAACAGGTTCAGAGCAGAATCAAGATGCTGGACAAACTAGAGCCTGTAGTCGTACCAAGCCACCTGAAAACGCTGCATTTCTCGTTTCCTGAGCCACCGCACAGTCCGAATGACATGGTTGTTGTCGAGAATCTGACCAAGTGTTACGGACCTCAGGTCGTGTTCAGGGATTTCAGTATGGTGGTCAATAAAGGCCAGCGTCTGGCGGTCACCGGTCACAACGGAATAGGTAAGAGTACTCTGCTGAGAATCATCGCCCAGCAGGATTCGGATTTCACCGGAATTGCCCGTTTGGGAACCGGGGTCAAGGTCGGTTACTATGCCCAGGATACTGCCGATTCACTGGATATGGAGGGAACGGTTTTCTCCCAGGTG
The DNA here is from genome assembly GCA_017962865.1 of Spirochaetales bacterium. The sequence goes on along the minus strand of JAGCUM010000203.1, from coordinate 1,790 downwards.
AGTTCCTACGGTACGGAAGGGGCAATCAGAAATGCACTGGGTTCTTTCCTGTTCTCCGGTGACGACATCCAGAAGAAAGCCTCGGTTCTTTCCGGAGGTGAAAGGTCTCGTCTGGCACTGCTGAAGATTTTGCTTCAGCCGGCATCGCTTCTTATTCTGGACGAGCCTACCAACCATCTGGACATCAACTCAAAGGACATGCTCCTGCGTGCACTGCAGAACTACAAGGGGACCATAATCTTCGTAAGCCACGATGCATATTTCATCCGTGCCATCGCAGACAGGATCCTCTATCTTTCGGACGGTGAACCGGAATTCTTCAACGGGGACTATGACTACTTCCAGTGGAAGCTGGATCAGAGACTCGGTATCGAGGCCGATGCCCCCAAGGCTGCCAAGGTCCTCAAGGCTCCGGAAAGTCAGGCCACCAGGGATGAGGCCTTCAAGGCATCATTCGGTTTCGGTTCCGCCAATCCTGCCATGGACAGGGCAGAGGCAAACCGCCGCAAGAACCGCAGGAACAAGCTAAAGGGTGAGCTTGAGGAGCTGATGAAGAAGGTTGATGAACTTGACCTCAAGATCTCCGAAATCAATGCCCTGATGAATCTGCATGAGAATTACAGCAACGCCCAGAAGATAGTCGAGCTTGTGAAGCAGAAGCAGGACCTTGAGGACAGAAAGAACGAGATCGAGCTTCAGTGGATAGCCAAATCCGAGGAGTATGAAAAAGAGTTCGGCGAAGAAGGCTGACTCATCTCAGTGACCATCTGAGTACTGTAACTTTGAAAATTGAGGAAATTGAGATGCTTCTCTCCTGTCCGTCAGGCATGACTTTTGACCTGAGAACACTGGTTGTCTGTCCTGTCTTGACTATTTCAAGTGGCTGGACGATCAGGTTCTCGGACGGAAGCTCCAGTTCAAGCAAATCTGCTTCCTTGTTCTTTGCCTTAGGCAGTGCGCCTTTGATTGCCGAAAGCTTTGCGTTGTAGTCGAAACCGCTGACACTTATTCTTCCGGCATATCTGAAGCTTCTGTCAATCTGGGACTTGGATACGATTATCCTGTCCGTTATGAGAGGCTCGACTTCAGACAGGTTGCATCCGACGGATTCTGCATAGGAAAGAAGCTGCTTTGAAACATCCTCCCAGGAATGCACGCTTTCCTCATGGACGGTATTATCCGGTTCCCCGAATTCGAACGGTGTGCAGTTATCATCCTGTCCGGTATTATCCTGAGATACACTTCCGCTATCCGGAACAAAGGGCAGATGCTTCAGGTCCAGAGCATAGGAGAGCGTCTGCTGCCACAGCGGATAGGTGGAACGTTTCATAAGAAGCAGATTGTCTCCGAAGACCTCCAGGATGTGGTCCTTGAGATCCGGATGTCTTTCAATCATGGTCCTGATATCCGAATCACATCTGACAACGATGCCGTCATATAGCCTCAGACGTGAGAACGAGCTTTCCCACTGCATGAACCGCGGCTGTTCTTCCAGCCCGAGGAAAGCTTCTATCCTGCTTCTGGTAAGGCCGAGCTCCAAGGCCCTGAAGAAGCTGTCCTTGGTAATGGCGTAGCTGATGAGCTTGTCACATACCTCGATGTCTGCAAACAGATAGAGAATGTCGTCAGGACTCTGATTTCCTATGAAGCTGACCTTCATATCTGAGTCTGTCCTGAGCTCTGAACGCTCCTGAACGGAATCCAAAACGGAAGTTTTAAAATAGACTGATGTGCCGATAATCTTGATAAAACCAAATCATTCAATCAATTCCATGATATTGTTTGTCTGT
>JAGCUM010000020.1 GCA_017962865.1 Spirochaetales bacterium | reverse complement strand
GAACAACTCCGACAATGTCTTGCGTGCGGGGCTTACGCAGAAGCACATGGATCTGGATGAGCTTGAAAGGGTGATGCTGCATGATTCCTATATTCCTGTACCGATGGCAAGCTCAAGCGATGAAGGAGGCACTCACTTTGTGTGTGAGGGCGGTTTCACTCTTACTGCCATGAAGGACGGTGAATTCATCAATCATATAGGGGGACCGAAAACCCTTATCTGTACGGAAGGAACTGCAGAAATCAACGGCATTTCACTTCAGAAGGGGCAGTGCTGCATTGCAGGCAGTTCCGTGGAGAACCTTACTGTCAGAGCAGATAATGCTTCCGTTTTCATGGCAACTGTTAACTAAACTAACATCTTTGTTATAATATTAACAGGCTGTTAAAAATCATAACAAACTCGATTGACATTGAAACACTCTTTGGGGTATTTCTAAGGCAACTTGGAGGTTTTCATGTTTATCAAGGTTCTATTGATTCTGATTTTCTTCGGAATAATGATCGGCGTAGGAATCGTCTGTCGCAAGCAGGCGAAGGATGTCCGCGGATTCGTACTTGGTGGAAGGAACGTCGGCCCATGGCTTTCTGCCTTCGCTTTCGGCACCAGTTATTTCTCTGCCGTCATCTTCGTAGGTTATGCCGGACAGTTCGGTTGGAAATTCGGTCTTGCAAGTACCTGGATCGGCCTTGGAAACGCCTTCATCGGTTCACTCCTGGCATGGACAATCCTCGGAAGAAGGACAAGAATCATGACACAGCATCTGAGCTCGGCAACCATGCCGCAGTTCTTCGAGAGCCGCTTTGACAGCAAGGCCCTGAAGCTGATTTCATCGATTATTATCTTTATCTTCCTTATTCCTTATACTGCATCGCTTTACAATGGTCTTTCAAGACTGTTCGGAATGGGTTTCAACGTTGACTACACAATCTGTATCATAGTCATGGCAATCCTGACAGCGGTATACGTCATAGCCGGCGGATACATGGCAACTGCAATCAATGACTTCATCCAGGGCATGATAATGCTGGTCGGAATAGTTGCCATCATTCTCTCCGTGCTCAAGATCAACGGAGGCTTTGCAGGCTCTCTCGATGCACTTGCCAGAATTTCCGATGCTTCGGTTTCGGGAACTCCCGGAATCTTCGCATCGTTCTTCGGTCCGGATCCGTTCAGTCTTCTCTGTGTCGTGATCCTGACCTCCCTGGGAACCTGGGGACTTCCGCAGATGGTCCAGAAGTTCTATGCAATCAAGAGCGAGAACGATATCCATAAGGGGACTGTCATCTCCACGATCTTCGCCATCGTAGTTGCCGGCGGATGTTACTTCCTGGGCGGTTTCGGAAGGCTTTTCGATGTAAATGTCGCATCCGAGGGCTTTGATGCAATCATCCCGGCAATGCTTGCCCATCTTTCACCGGTGGTCTTCGGCATAGCTCTGGTTCTGGTCCTCTCGGCCTCGATGTCCACGCTTTCATCGCTGGTTCTGGCATCCAGTTCCACACTGACCCTGGACTTCATCGATCCCGTTTTCTTCGGAAACAAGCGTGACGAGAAGAAGAACCTGCCGATCATCAGGATTTTCATTGCAGTGTTCATCCTGATTTCAGCAGTGATTGCAATAGTCCAGTACAAGAAGAATGTGACGTTCATCGCTCAGCTGATGGGCCTTTCCTGGGGAGCCTTGGCAGGATCATTCCTTGCTCCGTTCCTCTACAGTCTCTACTGGAAGAAGACCACAAAGGCTTCCTGCATAGTCTGCTTCATCTGGGGCTCGGTCCTGATGCTGGCCAACATGTTCTTCAAGAGCTCCTTCCCGACAGTGCTGCAGAGCCCGATCAACTGCGGAGCCTTTGCAATGCTGGGCGGAATGGTAATAGGTCCCATTGTCAGCGCCTTTACAAGGAAGCCTGACAAACAGCAGATCGACAATATCTTCTCCTGCTACGAGAAGAAGGTCATGGCACCGATTACCGATGTGCTAAGTTCAGAAGAGGCTTGAAGTTAAAACAATTAGTAATTACAGCTTACAAACAGGCTGCCTTGATAATCGAGGCGGCCTGTTTCAGTATTTCCATTGGAATATTGAGTGCTGGCAGCAATCTGACCTTGTCCTTGGCAGTAAGGCACAGAACTCCGTTTTCCATACACTTGGCAACTACTTCAGATGCAGGTTTTTTTGTCTTGATTCCGATCATCAGGCCCATGCCGCTGACGGATTCCACTCCCGGTGCATCTGAGAATTCCTTGAACAGATAGTCGCTCTTTGTCCTCACATCATACAGAAGGGCATCGTCTATGCGGCTGATGATGCTGATAGCTCCGGCGCAGCAGACGGGATTGCCTCCGAAGGTTGAGCCGTGATCTCCGAATCCCAGTACGTTCTTGCACTTGTCCGAGATCAGGGTTGCTCCCAACGGAAGCCCTCCGCCGAGGCCTATTGCAGTTGAGACGACATCAGGTATGATGCCGAAGTTCATGTAGCTGTAAAGCATTCCCGTCCTTCCGTTTCCGGTCTGGACCTCGTCGACTATCATGATGATGTCGTTCTTCTCCGTTATTTCACGGACGAACCTGATGTAGTCGGCATCAAGGGGAACGACTCCGCCTTCACCCTGAATGCATTCAATCATCACGGCTGCGGGATTGTACTTTTCGATCGCGGCCTCAAGGGTATCGGTCTGATTTGCGGGGATGCTGACAAAGCCCGGGGTCAGGGGCTGGAAAAGCTCGTGGTAGTGGTCCTGTCCGGTGGCGGCCAGGGTGGTGAGTGTCCGGCCGTGGAAGCTGTTCTCGAGTGTGATGACGGTGCTGCGCGAGCTGCCGTATTTGTCTGAGGCGTACTTGCGGGCGACCTTGATGGCACAATCGTTGGACTCGGCCCCGGAGTTGGAGAAGAAGACCTTGCTCATGCCGGTTTTCTTACAGAGCAGTTCTGCAAGTTCGGCGCATGGGGCGGTGTAGTAGAGGTTGGACATGTGCTGGACCTTGGAAAGCTGCTGTGTGACGGCTTTCTGCCAGGTTTCGTCGGCGATTCCGAATGCGGTGACACCGATTCCGCTTCCCATGTCTATGTACTCTTTTCCCTCGGGGTCTTTTACTACCGAACCCTTGCCAGAGGCGATTTCGATCGGGAAGCGCTTGTATGTCCCGGCTACATAAGTCTTATCCAGTTCCTGTATGTTCATGTCATTCTCCTTTGACCAGAGTACCGGCACCTTCATTTGTCAGAAGCTCCATGAGGATGGAGTGAGGAACCCTGCCGTCCATGATGACAACGTTCTTGACGCCTTCTTCGATGGCAGTCAGGCAGCACTGCACCTTGGGAATCATTCCGGACGAGATGATTCCTTCCTCCCTGAGGTTCTTTGCCTGAGCGATGGTTATCTCGGGAATAAGGGTGGACGGGTCATCCTTATCCTTGAGGATTCCCGCGATATCGGTCATCAGGATGAATCTCTCTGCTCCCAAGGCCCCTGCAATGTGGGCCGCAGCGGTATCTGCATTGACGTTGTAGGCATTGCCCTCGTCATCGCATCCGAGGGTCGAGATCACGGGGATGTAGCCTTTTTCCAGGATATCCATGACGGGATCCTTGTTGATGGAAGTCACTTCGCCCACAAAGCCCAGTCTGGGGTCCTTGATCTTTGCCCGGATGAGGTTGCCGTCCATACCGCAGAGGCCGATTGCCTTGCCGCCGCGCTTCTCGAGGAGGGTCACCAGAGTCTTGTTGACCTTGCCTGCCAGCACCATCTGGACGATATCCACGGTTTCCTTGTCGGTGACCCTGAGGCCGTCGATGAACTCGGACTTCTTGCCAAGCTTGTCCATCATGCTGCTGATTTCGGGACCTCCGCCGTGGACCAGCACGACTTTGACTCCGATGAGCCACAGCAGAACGATATCATCCATGACCTGCTGCTTGAGGTCGGGATTGACCATGGCATTGCCGCCGTATTTGACAACGACGGTCTTGCCGACATATCTCTTGATGTAGGGCAGGGCCTGTGTAAGGACTTCGGCCCTTTCAGCGTTGGAGAAACTCTTCATGTTCTGTAATCTCCGTTGATCTTTACGTAGTCATAGGTCAGGTCGCAGCCCCAGGCTGTTGCGCACTGGTCGCCGCTGTTCAGGTTCACAAGTATATCGATTTCCTTTTCCAGGAGGATTTCCTTGGCTTTCTCCTCGGAGAAGTCGATTCCGGCACCGTTCTTGCAGACGGCGATGGTTCCCTTGCAGCTCTTGAAGGACACATCGATCTTGTTGACGTCGACATCCGCACCGCTGTATCCGATTGCGCAAAGTACGCGTCCCCAGTTGGCATCGGCTCCGAACATTGCGGCCTTGAGAAGGCTGGAGCAGATTACGCTCTTGGCGACTGTCTTTGCAGTCTGCTTGTCCGCAGCACCCTCGGTGATGCACTCAAGGAGCTTCGTTGCACCTTCGCCATCACCGGCTATCATCCTGCAGAGGCTTACCGTAATGGTATTCAAAGCCTTCATGAAGGCATCGAAATCGGGTCCTTCTTCCGTTATCGGGCTATTGTCTGCCATTCCGTTGGCCAGGACGGTTACCATGTCATTAGTGGAGGTATCGCCGTCTACACTGACCATGTTGAAGGTGTTTGCGATGTCGGATGACAGGGCTTTCTGAAGCATCTTCGGACTGATTGCCGTGTCGGTGGTGATGAAGACCAGCATCGTCGCCATGTTGGGATGGATCATTCCGCTGCCCTTGGCCATTCCTCCGATCCTGCATTCCTTGCCGCCGACAGTGAACTGCAGCGCCACTTCCTTTCTGACCGTGTCAGTGGTCATTATGCCCTCGGAAGCATTCAGGTTTCCGTCCTTGGAAAGCTCCGAGACCAGCTGAGGGATACCCTTTGCAATGGGGTTGATGTCGAGTTTCTGACCGATGACACCGGTTGATGCCACGACTACATCGGTAGCCTTGATTCCGAGCGCCTGTCCGGTGAGATTGCACATCTGTTCTGCTATCTCGATTCCGTCGGCATTGCAGGTATTGGCATTTCCGCTGTTGCAGATCACAGCCTGGGCAAAACCGTCGCTGATATTGCTCTTGGTGACCTCAAGCGGTGCTCCTTTGACGAGGTTGGTCGTGTAGACTGCGGCACATGAAGCAGGAACTGCGGAAAAGACGAGGGCAAGGTCTCTCTTGGTCCTGCTCTTCCTGATTCCGCAATGCACTCCGCTTGCCTTGAAACCTTTTGCGGCACAGACGCCGCCTTCTATCATCTTCATTTCAGTCATAGTCACTCTCCTATAACAAGACCCTCGGTCTCGTCTGTTCCCAGAACCAGATTCATATTCTGGATGGATGCACCTGATGCGCCCTTGCCGAGATTATCGAAACTCGATACAAGGAGGATCCTGTCATCGTTTCCGAAGACGCTGATGGCCATGTCATCCCTGCCTGAGAATAGGCCTGCAGAAAGGAATCCGTCGGCATCGATGCTATCCTGATACTTTACAACAGTACCCTGATAGTAGTTCTTATACACATTTTTGATGTCATCAATGCCATAACGGGTCATTGATTTCAGGATGGGGACCGTTACCTGCATTCCACTGTAATAGGGGGCAACCACCGGGCAGAATACGGGCGCAGTACCGAGATTGCAGATTGCCTGCATCTCAGGAAGATGCTTGTGGGCCTGAACAAGGCCGTACATCCTCGGTGCATCCAGAAGGGCATCGCGGCACTCGTCCTCATACTGTGCAATCATCTTTTTCCCGCCGCCGGAATAGCCCGTAAGGGAGAAGCAGGTCAGGCTTGCGTCCTTGTCCAGGATTCCGCATTCAACTAGCGGTGCCACCAGAGAGATGAATCCGCTGGCATGGCAACCGGGGTTCGCGATTCTTTTGGAGCCGGCAATCTCCTTTTTCCTGTTTCCGATTTCGGGAAAGCCGTATGTCCAGCCCTCGGCAGTTCTGTGGGCAGTCGATGTGTCGATTATCACGGTGCTTTGGTTCTCGACCATGGAAACCGCTTCCTTTGCGGCCGCATCGGGCAGGCAGAGGAAAACGATATCGGCAGCGTTGATGGCATCCTTTCTGGCAGAACTGTCTTTTCTCAGTTCCTCAGTCAGGGTAATCAGCTCGATATCCTTTCTGGCCGACAGTCTCTCGAATATCCTCAGTCCTGTCGTTCCTGCACTTCCGTCGATGAATACCTTCTTCATAGGGCCTCCTTTAGAAATGCAAGCTGCTTCTTTACGGATTCAACCGAGGTTCCGCCTTCCGATATTCTCTTCTGGACGCAGTTCTTCAGATCTATTGCCTGATAGACATCCTCATCGATGAGGGGACAGAACTTCCTGTATTCTTCCAGAGGCAGGTCCTCCAGGACATGGCTGCTCTGTATGCAGTATGCAACGACAGTTCCCGAAACCTTGTAGGCATCCCTGAAGGCCATTCCCTTGAGGACCAGATAGTCTGCAAGATCGGTGGCATTCATGAATCCTTTTCTGGCACTCTCTGCCATATTGGTTGCATTGACCTTCATGCTCCTGATCATCGGAGCAAAGACCTGAAGGCAGATCTTTACCGTGTCGCAGGCATCGAAGATGCTCTCCTTGTCTTCCTGCATATCCTTGTTGTAGGCAAGCGGAAGACCCTTGAGGGTTGTCAGAAGTGCCATAAGGTCACCGTAGACACGTCCGGTCTTGCCCCTGCAGAGCTCCGCCATATCGGGATTCTTCTTCTGGGGCATGATTGAGGAGCCCGTGGTAAAATCATCCGAAAGCTCGATGAAGCTGAATTCCTGGCTTGACCAGAGAATCAGTTCCTCGCTGAGGCGGCTCAGGTGCATCATTATCAGAGAAAGGGAACTCAGAAGTTCTACGCAGAAATCCCTGTCTGAAACTCCGTCGAGGCTGTTGAGACAGACCGAATCGAAGCCCAGTTTCTGTGCCTCGAAAAGCCTGTCGGTATCGAATGTCGTTCCTGCCAACGCACAGCTTCCGATGGGGCTGACGTTGATCCTCTTGCGGCAGTCGGCGACTCTTTGAACATCCCGGAGAAGCATCATGGCATAGGCCAGAAGATGGTGTGAAAAGAGAACGGGCTGGGCATGCTGCAGATGGGTGTAGCCAGGCATGATGACCTCGAGATTATCCTCTGCCTTCTCCGTCAGGGCTGAGATGAGGTCTTTCAGCAGCGCGGTAAGCTCATCCGAGTAGTCCCTGAGCCAGAGCCTGAGATCCAAGGCGACCTGATCGTTGAGGCTTCTTGCAGTATGAAGCTTCTTGCCGGTTTCTCCGATTCTCTGAGTCAGGACCTGCTCGACGAACATGTGGATGTCCTCG
>JAGCUM010000202.1 GCA_017962865.1 Spirochaetales bacterium | reverse complement strand
GGAAAAGGTTTTTTTGCGTTCAACATCTTCATTGACCTTTTCCTCTGCACATCGGTCATGTACTTTCTGAACCACCAGCCCAAACGTGTCTTTGTCGGCAAGAAACGCATAATCTTCAGGCTATTTGCCATCCTGCCCATCGCATACGAGGCATTGTCCATCTACCTGAAGTGGCTGAGCACCGGCAACGAAATCAGACTTCCGTTCATCATCTATCCGCTGCTTACAGTCAAACCACCCATGACTTTCGTCACCTTCATAATCCTTGCGCTTTTTGTGAAGATAAGGGAAAAACGCTTCTGCAGAAACGGAAGAAGCCTCGAAGAGTATCAGGAATTCCTCAATACAAGACGAAACTCCCTGAACTTCTCGGTCTTCGCATCCATTGTCCTGGTGGTCATGGGTTTGGTCGACCTGTACATCACCATCATCTTCCCCGCAATCCGGATAGGGATGCAGACCGGTGTCAGCGCCGTGGCAGCAGAAACAATCGAGGCAGAAATGATGTCCGCTCTTCTGCGTATGATGTAAATCGGCTTCGGAGAATCGGTATCCCTGATCCTGCTTGCTCCGTTCATGCTGCTCTTCTCATACAACAGGACCCGAAAGCATCCCGAGTACGATCTTGCTATTCCGATAGCGGCAGTAGTTCTGATTGTGCTGACCTACTTCCAGGGCATCTATCAGACGGTCAGGATTCTTCCGATCAGCGAATCGAAGCAGGAATCAACTCAGAATGAGGAAACGGATTCCGAGGAGGGTCTTGATCTCAGTCAGCTTCTGATGCTCATGATGATGATGTCCGCGGAGGAAGATATGGATCTCTCCGGCATGGATACGGAGACTCCTGCATATACCCCTGAGCCCGCGTCTGTTCCACAGATTGAGTAGCCGGTTCAGATCTTCTCGAAAGCCACCTTGTCGCTTGCAAACGTTCCGGTCCTGCCGGAATCGAACTTCACGTCCAGAAGCTCGCGCCCGCCGAAGGTCCTCTTTCCGGTGACCGTTCCTTCTCCGTAGAACTCGCTGCGGATTCGGTCACCCGTCTCGTACTTCACTGTTCCAGGAACCGGAGCGTTCTTTGAGGTATCGGCCTTTTTGACCAGGATGGGCTTCTGAGCCATGTTGCGCACGTTGAAACGGCTGGCCTCGGAGGGCTTTGGACCTTCCGACTGGGAGTAGCTGCTTTCGGTGTTGACGTAGCTTGACGAATAGCGGCGCGATGTGTAGCTGTTGCCGAACCCGTTGCCGTAGCCGCTGCGGTAGCCTCCCTGCCCCCTGTTGTCGAACCGGAACTGTCCCCCGAAGCGGGATTTGAGCCTGAGGTCGATTTCGTCGATGTGGTCCTCGTTGATTTCCTTGAGGAACATGCTGGGGGTCTCGCTCTGCATGGTGCCCCATCTGAGGCGGCTGGATGCGCAGAAAAGGCAGAGCTCGCGCTTTGCACGGGTCATTGCCACATAGCAGATGCGCCGCTCTTCCTCGATGTCCTCAGCGGTGCTCTCATCCATTCTGCCGGGGAAGATTTCGTTCTCCATTCCGACGATGTAGACGCGGTCGAACTCAAGTCCCTTGGTGTTGTGCATGGTTATCAGGGTCACCCCGTCCTGACTCCTGCCCTCTTCCTCACCCAGCGATGATGCATCCAGAGATGCCAGTTCCAGGAAGCTGTTGATTCCTTCCTGCCCCTGGGAGAACTGCTCCAGAGAGAGCATGTTCACAAGCTGCTCGATATTCTCGGTGCGCTTGTTTTCCTTGAGCTTCTCGGTGCGGTCACGGGAAACATAGTAGTCCAGAATCCCGAACTGGATCAGGACCTCCTTGAGGAACTTGCCGTTCTCCACCTTTCCGAACATATCGCGGCAGACATCGTAGGCATCGATGAAGAAGTTGATTCCGTTTACAGCTCCGCCCTTGATGAGGTTCTGAGAGAGCGCCCTGCGGCAGGCTTCGATCACATCTCCGCCGAGGCTCGGGTCTTCGGCCGTCAGACTCAGAAGCTTCTCTATGCTGACATCTCCGATTTTCCTTGCAGGCTTGTTGATCATTCTCTGGAAGGCAACGCTGTCACGCGGATTGGTCAGGAGTGAGATCATTGCGATGCAGTCGCGGATTTCCTCGCGGTCGTAGAAACGCAGCGAACCGACGATGTGATAAGGGATATCGTTGATCATCAGACGATCTTCGAAGTCCTTCGACTGGGCATTGGTCCTGTAGAGGATCGCGCTCTTCGAATAGGCATCCGGATCGATTTCATGGGCTTTCTTGAGAAGAGAAATGACCTGCTGAGATTCCTCGATGCCGTTGTCAACGTAGTAGACCTTCGGGAGAGCTCCGCCATGTTTGTCCGCGCACAGGGACTTCTCCGCACGGCTTCTGTTGTTGGATATGACATCCTTGGCAACGTTCAGGATGCTCTCGGTGCAGCGGTAGTTCATACCCAGAGTGACCTTTCTGGTATTCGGGAAGGACTTTGCAAAATCAAGGATATTCCTGACCTCGGCACCGCGGAAACGGTAGATGCTCTGGTCATCGTCACCGACGGCACAGATGAAGCTGTCCTTGCCCACAATCTGCTTCAGAAGCAAGAACTGGGCCTTGTTCGAGTCCTGATACTCATCTACCAGTATCATCCTGAAGCGCTTCTGGACCTTCTCCCTGATATCCTCGTTGGCCGCAAGCAGCTCGATGGACTTTATGATCATGTCCGCAAAATCCACATTGCCGGTTCTGGTAAGCATCTCCTGATACTTGTGGTAGTATGCCCTCAGCCTCTCATCCAGCTTGTTGGGCTTCTCCATGCGGTCCTTGAGAACGGCGATCTTCTTGTAGTAGGTTGCAATCTCTTTCTTGTTGTCATCCGGGAAGGCCTGACACAGCAGGGCAACGCTGTCATCATCATCGTAGATCTTGAAGTTCGGGTCCAGTCCGACGCGCTCACCGTACCTGCGCAGAAGCCACACGCCGAAGGAGTGGAAAGTGCGGATCATCACGCGCTGCCCCTCTTCCCCGACCATGCCCACGACACGGTCCTGCATCTCCTTGCAGGCCTTGTTGGTGAACGTGACAGCCAGAATATGATACGGATCCACCCCGAGGGCCTCGATCGCATAAGCTATCTTGGTGGTAATCACGCGGGTTTTTCCCGAGCCTGCACCGGCAAAAACCAGAAGCGAGCCCTCGTTTATCATCACGGCTTCACGCTGCTGCGGATTCAGCTGGTCCAACCACTCTTGCATGCTCATAGCTTCACCGCCTCCAGATCGATACCGTTGACCTTGGTCACCCCGCATCTGTAGACGTTTCCGGGAACCATATCACGTCCCATGACTACTGTCAGTCCGTCGACCTCCGGAGCCTGTGCCCAGATTCTGCCGATGGCAAGCTCCTCGCCCTCCACCAGTTCCTCAATCAGGACATCGTATTCCTTTCCGACAAAGCCCTGCAGACACTCGGCGGTGATCTTCTCCTGCAGTTTCTGCAGTCTCTTCTGCCTGGTCTTGGCAACCTTCTGAAGGGCGTTGTGCTCTTCCTCGGTCGTCAGGTTGTATGCATAGGTTCCCTCTTCCCTCGAATAGACGAACGAGCCCATCCAATTGAAGCGGTTTGTCTTCACGAAGTCATAGACCTTTTTGTAATCCTCATCGGTCTCGCCGGGGAAGCCCAGCATGATCGTGGTGCGGATGACACATTCCGGAAGTTCCTTTCTGATCTTGGAGATGAGATCGGTATAAACCTTCTCATCGCCCATTCTCTTCATGGGGCGCAGCAGTTTTGCGCTGGCATGCTGTATGGGAATGTCGAAATAAGGAATTATCTTGTCATTGTCCCTGACCATATCCAGAAGCTGCAGCGGGAAGGCATCGGGATGGATGTAGAGCAGTCTTACCCTGAAAGTACCCTCGATATCAATGATTGCCTGAAGCAGCTCCAGAAAGTGGCTTCTGCCATCCCAATCGGTACCGTAGGCTGCCAGATCCTGTGCAATGAGATTGATTTCTTTTATACCTCTCCGTACAAGTTCTCTTGCCTCTTCCAGGATCTTTGCCATGGGTCTGGAGCGAAGGGAACCCCTGATAAGCGGGATTGCGCAGAAACCGCAGCGGTGGTTGCAGCCTTCGGATATCTTGAGAAATGCGCTTCCGGGATAGTTAAAGAGCTCGTTTCTCTCGAATATGTCTGCATCGGGATCGGGATACTCCGGCACTTCCGTTCTTGCTACTCCCCTGTTGCCTTCGATTCCCCTGATGAATTCATTGACCTTGGCAAGGTCCCTGTTCCCGAAGATTCCGTCGGCCTCGGGGATCTGATCCGAAAGCTCGGCAGCATAGCGCTGGGCGAGGCATCCTGAAATCACTATCTTTGCCTTCGGAAACCGGTTTCGCAGCGAGAAGAAGGTATCTATCGATTCCTCCCTTGCACTCTCGATGAAACCGCAGGTGTTGACGAATATCAGATTCGCTTTTTCCGCATCATCGGTGAGAACCCAGCCGTCCTTCTCGAGACTGCAGGCAAGCACCTCGGCATCCACCTGATTCTTGGCGCAGCCGAGGCTCTCTATATAAAGGTATTTCCTATCATCTGATTGCATGCTCTAAGTGTCTATTTTCTTGATTCCCTCGTCAAGTATCGATATCAGTGCTAACAAGGATAACCAAGCTTACAAGGACCACAGGGAGCAGAAAGAGAAGAAGAAGCATCAAGCTCACTAAGTGATACTAACCTGCCTCCCTGCGGTAAAAAACTGACTCGATCATCTCTCTTGTCCAATTGCTGAATTTTGTTTGGGCGAACTCGCGCACTTCCTGGGGATTTTTCTGTGAATAAAGAGCAAAGATTTCGTCACCACTCATCCCGAAAAGCTTCTGATAGAGCTTCTCATCATACGGGAATACGAAATGATTCTTCTCGAACATCCAGAAGCAGGAGTGAGGGACAAACTGCTTCTCAGCTCTCAGATAAGCAGGATTGTCAAAGACATACTTGCCCTCGCACATTACAGCGACAGGATCCCTAAGAACCACATATGCAGGACTCTTGCTGAATACCGGCCTGTCTTTACTGATTCTGTTGCCCAACAGTTTCCTAATCATGATGCTGACCCGCGAATTCAGAACCCTGATTACTTCGGAAAGCACTTCCCAGCTTGGAGCCAGAAAAACATCATGAGTATGGTTGGGCATAGTGACGGAAAACAGAATGGTTATGCCGGCATCCCCACATAATATACAGAGCAGATTGTGTCTGTAGTCAGCTATTTCCTTGTTGAAGATCTTATCTCCATTCCAGGATTTGGTAATGACATGATAGAAAAACCCCGTTTTATCGATGTTCCCCCAAACAGCCTTCCCTACACGCTTTTTGTCATTCTCTGATTCTCTCAATAAGTCATTAATTCTAAGCATTCTCAGCCTCCTGTCTCCTATAACAGAAAAACTGCAGTTTTCATTAAAGATTCCATGCCCTTTTTCCAAACTTTTTTCACTTTTTGTATCACTTAGTGAGCGCTCTGAGCCTGGTTATCCTGATTCTCCTTCTGATCTTGATACTCCTTGTACTCCTGATTCAACTCGTTCAGGATGTGAGACGTTTTGAGTATGTTTGTCAGTTGCCGATTGGGGATTTAGGGTTTAATATTATAGTGTAATGAACAGGACGCTTTTCCCTGGTTCCGTATGGGGCCAGATCGACATACCGGCTTCCAAAAGTCAGACCATACATGCGTTGCTTATCGCCCTCTTTGCAAGAGGTGTCAGTACTATTACAAACCCACTGTTCTGTTCGGACACCCAGGCCTGTCTGGATTTCTGCGAAAAGCTTGGGGCTCGCATTTCCTTTTCCGGAAACACACTCACCGTTGATTCAAGTGACCTCGAACCGCGCGACGGGCTGGAGATCGACTGCAAGAACAGCGGAACCACACTTTATTTCGCCACCGCTCTGGCCTGCTCCCTCGGAGTTGATGTCCGATTCACCGGAGATGAATCGCTCAGACAAAGACCTGCCAGAGCCCTGCTTTCCAGCCTCAATGATCTGGGAGCCAACGTGGATACCGAGGCAGAGACCGCACCATACAGAGTCTGCGGTCCTCTTCTGGGCGGCCATACCAGCATTCGGTGCATGACAGGTCAATTCCTCAACGCCCTGCTTCTGGCCTCTT
>JAGCUM010000201.1 GCA_017962865.1 Spirochaetales bacterium | reverse complement strand
GCGCTCTGGCATTGCTGTTGATCGGGAAATCAGTCTGAATGTCCTTGTCCTCAGCGGAATCGATGGCCTTATCCCTTCTGAGCGGGAGATTCTTGAAATCGAGCATGTCCTTGAGCTTGAAGTTGCTGATCTTTACCTTCAGTCTGCTGAGTCTTCATTCCTTCATGCTCCGGCCTCCATTTCATCAAGTTCTCTCAGAACCATGGCTGCCATCATCTCGCCGCACTGATATGCCGACGAATAGCCGTCGCCTCTGGGTCCGCCGGCGCCTATGGGTTTGAGGCCTTTCACAGGGTAGTCCTTTCCGATCTGCAGAGTCCTAGAGATTATGTCATCCCAATCCGCCGTCTCATGCCCGTACACGCAGCCCTCCGGAGTGCCCAGATAGCGCGCAAAGGTCCAGGGAGTTGCTATTGCGATCTCCTCCACATGTCCGGCTAAATCAATCCCGGTGCTCTCCTTCAGCTGAGCCATCAGCTTCTCTGCGCACTTTGTTTTAAATAAAGCATAGTCTTCCGGCTTCAGGTTGTCCCAATCGGCCGGGGATCCGAATGTCGTGATCGAGCAGATGCAGGTGCCTTCCGGTGAGGCCTTCGGGTTGGCCACGTTGTAGCAGACAAGGATGGAGAAGTTATTGGAATCGAATCCCTTCATAATGTCCCTGTATTCCTTCTCCGAATCCGCACTTCCCAGCATGAATATCGAATAGTCGTTTATCCCCAGAACCTCATGAGGGACATCCAAAGCCAGATGTACGGTGAACATCCTGGCCCCGTACTTCTGCTTTCTGGCATTTGAGAGTCTTCTGAGCCTCGGGGTGACAATCTCCTTGGGAACCATCTTCCCGTAAACGATGTCCTCATTCACGTTTGCCAGTGCATATTTGCATGCAACATCCCCGTAAGCGGTCTTCACTCCGCATACGCGGCCCTTGTCGAACAGGAACGATTCGGCCCTGCAGTTGAACCATATCTGCCCTCCGAGTTCCCGAAACTTGTCCTCAAGGGCAACGGACAGCTCATGTGATGTGAATGCGGGAATGTGGGCGCCTTCGGTCATGTAGCCGCTGACCATCATGGCATAGTGCAGGAACGACATGCGCCCCATGTCCACTCCCAGGTAGGACCAGTATGTCGAGAGGATGTCTATGCATTTCTGTGGGAGCCTCAGGGCCTTGAAAACGACCTTGCAGGAATGGGAGCCTACGATCAGCATGTTCGAGAAGTGCTTGAGAGCGTAACGCAGATTGTAGTTTTCTCCGGTGGAGAAGTACCCAAGGCCCTCGTTGATTTCGTCGAAAAGCCGGAAAAGCTTCTCCATCTTCTTCGTGGTCCCGGGAACCTCGCGTTCCATCACTGCTATCAGCTCATCCTTGCCGCTGGGGATGGTGATGTCCATCGGGCTTCCGTCACTGTAGCGGCTCACGACCCTGAAGCAATCCTTCACGTCTACCCAGTTCACATTCAGGCCCAGATCGTCGAACATCCGCCTGATGGCTCCGGGCTTGGCAATGCTTCCAACCGCCGCAAGCTCGTGGAGCGACGGATCCAGTTCGAACCGTCCGCGGACATAGGAAGACGCACATCCTCCGGGGAGGTTGTGCTGCTCCACAATCAGGACTTTCTTCCCTGCTTTCTGAAGGTTTATTGCGGCCATAAGGCCTGCATTCCCCGCTCCGACCACAACTACATCGAACGCAGGCAATCCGGATTTGCTTTCTGACGGATATTCAGCCATATGTCAAGAATACTTCCGCGTATGTGGGATGGGAAATAGTGAATCGTCACTATTTGATGTGGTCTTTGCCCGCGTTTTGAATTAGAATGACACCATGTTCGACAATCAGGTAATAAAGACCGAAAACCTTACCAAGTTCTACGGCAAGGCACGCGGAATCATCGGACTCGACCTGGAAGTAAAACAGGGCGAGTGCTTCGGATTCATCGGACCCAACGGAGCCGGAAAGTCCACTACAATCAGAACCCTCCTGGGACTGATCTCACCCACATCGGGCTCAGCCAGCGTCCTGGGGAAGGACATTGTCTCTGAAAAGCAGGCCATCCTGCGTGAAACAGGCTATCTTCCATCGGAAGCCGTTTTCTACAGCGGCATGAAAGTCAGGGACATCCTCAAGCTATCGGCAGACCTGCGCGGCAAGGACTGCTCCAAGGAAGCGGCAACCCTCTGCGAGCGCCTGGATCTGGACACATCCCGCAAGGCCGATGAGCTTTCGTTCGGAAACCGCAAGAAGGTGGCTATCGTCTGCGCGCTTCAGAGCAACCCCAGCCTTCTGATCCTGGACGAGCCCACCGGAGGCCTTGACCCGCTGATGCAGCACGAGTTCTTCGAGATCATCCGTGAGCGCAACCAGAGCGGCACCACAGTCTTCATTTCCAGCCACATGCTCTCCGAGGTTCAGAACAACTGCACCCGCGCGGCTGTCATCCGCGAAGGCAGAATAATCGCCTGCGACAATGTCGATGAGCTCGGCCGCAGCAACGCCAAGAGAGTTTCAATCTCCGGCGAAATCGACCTTGCCGGCCTTGAGGGAATCAAGGACCTGCAGACCGGAGAGAAAAACATATCCTTCCTCTACAGCGGCGATATGAACACCCTGATCCAAAGGCTGTCGAAATGCAAAGTCAACGATCTCAGCATCTCGGAACCCGACCTTGAGGAAATCTTCCTGCATTACTATGAGAAGGAAGGAGGCGCCCTATGACCATCGTAAAACATGAACTCAGACTGGGCAGAAAAGCCTGGATAATCTGGTGCGCATCGGTGAGCTTCCTTCTGGTTGTCTGCATCTTCCTCTTCCCCGAAATGAAGGGCGAGATGGACAACATCAGCACCATGTTCTCCGACATGGGCTCGTTCACCGCAGCCTTCGGCATGGACAAGCTGAACTTCGGAACATTGGTCGGCTACTACGCAATCGAATGCGGAAACGTCCTGGGCCTCGGAGGCGCCTTCTTCGCATCATTGTGCGCAGCCTCGATCCTCTGCCGCGAGG